>JAFDFH010000041.1 GCA_019309945.1 Deltaproteobacteria bacterium | reverse complement strand
AGCGAGGCGACACCTTTCTGTTGTGCAGTGATGGGCTCTACGATATGGTGCCGGATAAGGAGATCAGGGATATTCTTTTGAACAAGCCTGCCCTAAATGACAAATCCAGCCGGCTTGTTGCAAGAGCCCTCAAAAGGGGCGGCAAAGATAATGTGACCGTAATGGTCATTCAAGTGTAATATCTAATCTAACGTTATCGGCGTGCATTAATAAAAAAAAATATGCTATGAGTAACCATTCAAAAACAACTTTACAGGTCGGGACGATCATTAATGAAAAGTGGGTCATCCTGGAATTATGGGGGAGGTGTACCGGGCCCATCAGCTCAACCTGAAACGCGACGTGGTGATAAAGGTAGTGTCAACCGAATGGCTGGAATCCTGCGTCGACAATGAAGAAGAACTCGAAACCGGCCTTCAGCGATTTCGCATCGAAGTCCAGGCCATGGCCCAGGTGCGGCACCCCAATATTGTGCAAATCTATGACTACGGGTCCCTGACGGTCCAGAAGTCCGGCGAAGAGAACCGACGCGAATACATCGTCATGGAATATATCCCGGGCAACACCCTGCGGGAGACCATGTCGGAGGAGGGTTTTTACCCGGAAGAGGATCTGACCGTTGAGTGGCTGCTGAAGTACTTTTTCCCGATACTCGACGGGGTTCAGGCCCTGCATGATCTGGGTATTGTTCACCGGGACTTAAAGCCGGAAAATGTTCTCATGGACGGAAACATACCGAAACTTGCCGATTTCGGTCTGGCGCGATCCTGCCGCTTGAAATCCGTGACCCAGTCCATGGATGTCAAAGGCACTCCCCCCTATATGTCACCGGAGCATTTTTTCGAATTTAAAAACGCCGATGAGCAGTCTGATGTGTATTCCCTGGGCAAAATGTTGTATGAGGCCCTTGCCGGTAAGTTGACGTCCAAAATGAGACCGTTTCAAAAAGAAAGCCTTCCCGATCCCGAAACCGCCTTTTTTCAAAACCTCGATCAAATCATTCAGAATTGCACCGCCGAAAAAAGAGAAGACCGCCTGGAATCGGTAAGTCAGCTTCGTAAGGCTTTATCCGATGTGGTTAATGAATTGAAAAAAAAATCTGTCGCCGGTAGTTACGCAAAACCACAGCGTTCTTCCTTTCTGCACAATCCTAAATGGATCTGGGCCGGGGTGGCCCTGGCGGTGGTGTCGGTAGGTGTAATGGCACTCTGGCATATTTTTCATCAACCTGTCGACTCATTGTTACTTCGAAAAAATGTGCCTTTATCCACCAAAGACATATCGCGCCCGAATCGTACTGAATCGGCCCCGGTTCAACTCAAGCCCTCTGAAACTCCCGGCCAGACCCTATTGGCCGAAGATGGTGCTACTCTCCACTTCGTCCCCGGCGGGATGGTCACCATTGCCACTGCCACCACAGCCGCCAGTGCTCGGATTAAAAAGGCGGTGAAGGTAAACTCGTTTTACATGGATGAAACCCAGGTCACCAACCACCAGTACGTGGAATTTTTAAACCAGAACCTGTCGGCTGTCCGGGTTGAGCGAAGGGTGGTGCGCAGTGATGATGAAATCTGGCTGCTGCTCGGTGAAGTCATTGAGGGATACAACCCGATCATTTTTCGCGACGGCAGATTCAACGTAACCAATTCGGCCTATGCCTCTTATCCCGTGTTGCGGGTGACCGGCCTCGGCGCCTCGGCGTATGTGTATTTTTACGGGCGGCGCCTGCCCACGGCAGTCGAATGGCTTTACGCGGTGAAAAAAGGAGAGGCCGGACGGGATAATCCGCCGCCAACAGACGACAGGCCTTCATCCGGAATGCAAATGGGCTGGATGATGGGAAACTGGTCAGAACAACGACAAAGTGCCGCGAGCAAACCTGCTCCCCGGGCATTGAAGGCGTTGCAAAAACTCAAGCCGGTCATTCGGGGAATGAATAAAGATATCGGCGAATGGGCGCTCTTGCAGCTGGAGGCAACCTCCAGGGACGAATCAGGCGATGCGGAATACGTCATTCTTGGGGGCATCGAAGCCGCGGCGGAAAAAGACGGCCCCATCCCATCTCTTGTGATCCGCCAACCCTGGGAATCTTTTGAAGAGGTGGGATTCCGGAGCGTTCGCAGTGTCAAAATCCAATCCGCAGAACATGAATAACCGAACCTGCCCCAAACCGCTTATTGTTAAGGGGATGCTACGGACCACCAAAGATGATAAATGATATAAAACGGTTATTTAAATTTTCCCTTTTCGAAATGAACGGTACGGTTCATTTTATCGATTAAAACGGTGTCTGTTACCTTACCATCCGGATCCACTATTTTAGCAAGATAATAGCGCCCCTTGTTTTCCAGATCTTTTATTTCGTACTTTTCCAAAACATCCGCAGTGACTTTCCGGTCGATGATAAACCTCGCCGTACCGGTGCTCATGCCGTCCAGAAACTCAATACCGACTTGCGACTCAGCCGCTGGTTCAGTGCGGCCATCCGGTACGTTGGCATCCGGTTCCTCTTTGGGCACGACTTTGTCGATCGATTCATCTGGTAGTTTTTTTTCTTTCAGAAATCGTCGAATTGATGTGACTAAACTCATAATACCTCCCGGCGTGATGTCGCTAATTTTTAGAATACACAAAAATATTTAAAAGAATATCAACAATAACTGTACCAAACCCGCTAATATAAGCAGCATGGGACCTGAAATCACGGTTTAAGCTTCATTTAATAAATCGGGAAAAAGTTCTTTCGCACATTCCAGACAAATACGGAGGCCCTTTTTTACCCATTTGATTTCGTCTTTACTGTCAGCATGGGTATAAAATACCCGTTTTTTTGTTTATAACCCCGTCCACAACAAGTTCAATCATTGCCACCCACTCCTAAACAAATAAATTTTATAATAATATCAAAATGATATATTGGGTATAGTTGCAATCCTTTAATTTTGGCATTAAGTTTGCTTTTGTATGATACCAACCCGGCACGATGGAAAGCCGGGTAAATTAATTCAACGATGATCTAATTTCAATGCTTTAAACATTAAGGAGAAATTAAATGAAACACAAGAAAAAAAGTGCAGTCATAATGAGTGTGCTGATGGTTGTTGCCCTGGCCGGATTGGCAGCTGTGGCCGTTGCCGGTCAAAGCAGCACCGGAACCTATAACCAGGGAATACAGAATCGACAGATGGGGTCCGGTAACCATGGAATGCAGAATCGGCAGATGGGGTCCGGCGGCCAGAGCTGGGGGGGGCAACACGGCTCGAACTGGAATAACGGGTCCCGCGGCAACTCGGGAAACATGGGCAATATGAGCGCCGAAGATATGCAAAAAATGCAGCAGGAGCGCGATGCTTTTTTAAAGGAGACCGAAGGCCAGCGGCAGGATCTTTACAATAAGGACCTGGAGCTGAGAAACGAACTGGGCAAGCAGGACCCCGATGATCGCAAGGTTGCGGGTCTGCAAAAGGAAATATCCCAACTGGAAACTCAGCTTTTTCGAAAACGCGATGAGTACATGGTTAGAATGCAGAAAATCAACCCCAATGCGGGCCGGGGATACAAGCGGGGCGGCGGCATGATGGATTCCGGCGGTGGACGCGGCATGATGGATTCCGGTGGCGGCCAGGGCAGGATGGGGACGGGTGGTAATAACCGCTGGTAAGAATTGGTCAAAAGAAAGGTGATCCGATGAAAACCAAATCTTTGAAAATGGCTATTCAGTCCATCTTGATGGTCGCAATCGTTGGTTTTACATTAACGGCAGTGACAGGTTGTGGCATGGGCCATGGTCCTTACGGCCATGGCAACAATGGACGAAATTATAACAATACAGATTACCAGAAGAGCGGCGCAGATTCTAAAGCAATGGATATTCTGAAGGAACGCTACGCCAGAGGGGAAATCAGCCGCGAGGAATTCGAATCCATGAAAAAAGATTTACTCCAATGACCTTCAATAATCATTAACTGACAGCGGCTCATTGACAAACCTGATGGTAAGCCTTGGGGTTTTTCATATTTCCTTTTGCTTACCGGGCACTGCAGAACGAGGACAAAATCGGCACCATGCTGCCATGCAATGTCGTGGTGCAGGAAGTTGAAAACGGTCGGGTCGAAGTTGCGGCGGTGGATCCCATGGCTTCCATGCAGGCCGTTGAGAATCCAGACCTTAGAGAAATTGCCGAGCAGATACAGGCGAAGTTAAGAAGCGTGATCGATAACCTGGAAAACCGCTTTAAAAATCATCTTGTGTCCGATGGTCCCGCTTCGATATAGGCTTGATAATTGAAGCGGGACTTTTGAAGGACAATAAGCGATAAAGACTATCTGGCTGAGTAATAGAAAAGGAGACAGACGTATGAAACTTACGAAAATCTTATCGTTAAGCTTAAGGGCCTCATTGCTACTCTTCGTAATGCTACTCCCATGGAATCAGGCCCTGGCTCAGCAGCAAAGTTACGGCGGTTGGGGCATGGGGCCGGGCATGATGGGTAACTGGGGAATGGGGTGGTTTGGAATGATTTTTATGATGGTATTTTGGGTTCTCGTAATTGTCGGGTTGATCTTTCTCATTAAATGGTTGATTCAGACAACCAGCAGGGGAAAAACCGCTGAACAAACAGGTTCAAGGGCCGTTGAGGTTCTCAAAGAACGATATGCCCGCGGTGAAATTGATAAAGCTGAGTTTGAAGCCAAGAAAAAAGACCTGGCAGAATAGTTTTAGGAATCCACCCTGAATGATGCAATATCCTTTTAAATCTAACGCAGCTATTCCTCAATAACTTTCGTACTGAATCCTAACTCTCCTTCTTGAGTTGCTGTGTTTAGAACGGATGACAGAGAAAGTCTGACTCATATTCTCAATGAGTCAGAGGAGAAAAATGAAACTGATCATGCTATGGATGATTTGATATGTTACTGTTTCGAATATACAACAGGTGATATCGAACAAGACTATATCAACAATGGTCGATCCCTGATCTTGGAAAAGATAGCGGCAGAAAAGAAGACAGGTGGATGTGACTGCGCTATCAAGAATCCAAAGGGTAGGTGATGTTTGGGAGATGTCCGCCAGGTGGTGGATAAGCTGAAGGGCAGAAGTTTATTTTTATACGGGTGATGGCTTGGTTAAAGAACTTCTGAATGCCATGACAAAACTTTTGGATAATAAAACGTCTGATTTTTACCCCTGTGGTTTAATACCCAGTAAATTCAGTGTTGCCAGCACCATGCTCTTGCACCTTTAGATTTACTCTTCGGCATTCATACTATCGTAATCGGCCATCAAATCTTTGCCCTATTAACAATATGGAATTCATCATCGCTGCTTTTCATCATCTGGATATCGAATAAAATTGTTGTGGTTCGACGCGTTTAGCAGCAGTCGCATTTGCGTCCCAGCATTTCATTCACGATGGCCTTGGCGCAGCCTTCGCCGGATTCCACCATCACGGCCTCCGCGGGACAGTTTTTGGCGCAGGCCCCGCATTCCATACAGGCGTCGCGGCTTACAATCCGTGCCTTTTTGATTTCCAGGTCAAAAACAGCATGGGGACAGACTATTATGCACATACCGCAGCCCACGCATTTTTTCCGGTCCAGTTTCAGGGTAACCACATCTTTAAAATAGACCAACTCTCCCATAATATTACAACTCCTTATACTATAAATCGTGCCGTTGCCCAGAGGCCCACGCCTACGACGCCGGCGGCAATCTCCAGGGGTATCGCCCTGCGCATTTCCCTTTTCACCCCGGAAAGGGATGTGTAGGTGGATGAACCCGTGAAATTCATACCCAGATAGGCCGATGCGGCTGAAATCATAAACACCCAGGCTAAAATTTCAAGCCGCGGGTCAAGTGCAGTCGCTGCCGGCCATCGCGTCACGGCCAGGAGCGCAGCTGTCAAGAAACCCGCCCACAAGCCCTTGAGTGCAAAGGCCCGCCCAGGCAACCATGGCAGTAAGAGCGGGGTCAGGACCGCACCAGCCAGAATGGCACCCAGGATGGCATACAGCGCAACCAGCCCATGAGTCACGGACCCGGACCAGAAAGAACCCGGTCCGGCCAGGCCGCTTAACAAAAAAAAGACCGTTAAAATAATCAAGGCTTTTTTCAAGGAGCTGACAAGTTCCACAGGGACCAACACCATCCGCTCCCGGGTGGTAAAAGTTTTTTGCCGCATTTTCGCGGAAGCTTTCAAACCGCAGTCTAAAAATGCCGGAAGATCCTCAGCCAGGACAGGCCCGTAAATGACCTTAAAGCCCGAAAGCTTGCGGACCTGGTGCGCCGCCACCCCGGGAGCCCCCAGCTGGGGGACAATCAAGGTTTTGTTCGCCACCACCCGGGAAAGCCCGCCGACGGCAATCCGTCCCAAAAGCTCATCGGTGCCGAAGGTACCTTTTCCCGCCGCGCACCAGACGTTGATTCCTTTTGTATCTAAAACCAGGATCCAGCCGTCCCGCCCGACAAGCACCCGGCGCAGCCGGTCAAAGCTCATTTTGTAGTTGGCCGTCACCAGCACCGGTGCGTTTTCATCGGGTTCACCAATAGCGTAAAGCCCCGGCTGCACGGTATAATGCATACGACCGACCCCCCAGCGGGCTTTGATGCTTCCCCAATGATCGGCCGCCGTCAGTAATGCCGACACTTGAGGAACTTCTCCAGCCGGTGTTTTTACCGCACCGGTGACAAAGGGCTGATCCAGGTCGGGCAAGGGTAACGGATCGTTTTCTCCACAGGTGCATGCGGCCATGGGGGACAGCATTTGCGGGCCGGTATCCGAAAAGGTTTTTTCAGATTTTAGACTGTCCTGGTTCATTCAATATAGCTCCTTAAAAATGTATTTTTGTGGGAACCTGAACGAGCGTTCAATTTTCTTGCCTGGGTCATTTGAATTCCGGTCTGCCCGGTGAAATGCAGAGTTAATTCGGGGTTGAATCGTACCTGGGCCACTTTGCATTTTGTAGGTTGGGTTGAGCATCCCCTGGGCTTTGTTGGGTTTCGTTTCACTCAACCCAACCTACATTTTATGAGTTAGATTGCGCAATGCAGAACCCAACAACCGCCGATCTTGGAACCCGGCCCGTTTATTTCACCGGTGGAATTAGACTTTGTTTCGAATTTCATGACTCGAGTTTCGGATTTCCGCTTTACCCGGCGTACAACACCCGGGTCCGGCACCCATCATGGCATCTGAAAACAGCCCGATGGCATCGTAGACCGCCGCCCTTTTTTCTTCCGGGATTTGCGCCTCAATGGCATTGAAATATTCGGTAACGCAGGACCAGATCTTAAGGCGCATTATCTCGCCCCTGCCGGTCAGCTTCAATGTTACGGCGCGGCCATCGGTTTTTGATTTTTTCCGTGCCACCAGTCCATGATCCACCAGGGGGTTCACCAGACGAGTCGTGGTGCTTTTGTCAACACCGAGGATTTCATGCAGATCGGAAAGACGCAGCTTTTCCCGTTCACCGACCGCTTCCAGAATGAAAAATTGCGTAAAGGTCAAATCTTCACAAAAGGCTGCCTCCTGCTGGCAGCAGCGCAGCGCCCGGGACAAGCCCGCAATCCGTAAGAGCATGTCTTTGTTGTTAGCGATATCCAGCATCATATTAGTTGTATCCTGCAACGTTAATTGTTGTAACATACAACTAAAATTTCTGTCTGTCAAGTATCCAAATAAAAGTTTCCGCTTGACAATAAACACATAAATGTTTATTTATATATTTATCACATTATCGCAATCTATACAATTGTGATCGGATTTTGGTAAATACGCATCCCAAGTGCAGCCCAGGGACGAGAATGCAACCCTGAACCCGTGAACGCCTATACAAGCCGATGCCGATAACAGCGGGCTCGGATGAGATATTTGCAGCAGCATCGGTTATAGAAAATGGAGGCTTGCGTGTCGGATAACAATCCTCAAAAATTCAGTTCGGTGGACGGAAACTTCAAGACCCTGGCCTTTGTGGCTAAGGCCCTGTCCGATGAAAACCGCCTGCGGATTCTATTAAGCGTCAGCAACGGGAAAAAGTCGGTTTCAAGTATCGTCGAGGAATTGGAGCTTTCCCAGCCGCTGGTTTCCCATCATCTCAGAGAATTAAAACGCAGTCTGCTGGTGACTGTGGAGCGCAGCGGCCCCTTTATTTACTATGAAATCGCTGACGGGAGAATTTTAAAAATTCTTGAAGAATTAAATCTGGTTGCAACCGATCTGCTGGCAAATCGAACCACCTTTTAAAACGAATATCCAGGCGGAAAAAATAAAAGGAGCTTATCAGCATGGGTAAAATCAAACAACTGGTTGACAATATGGATCCGGATGAAGCAGCTGTCGAGATAGCCGTGATAATGAAAAATCTATTCCCTCTGCTGAGTGAGGAGGCACGCCTCAAATTTGTAGCGGGCCTGGCCGGGGATTCCGCAGGGGATAAGCTGACAAGTATGGTCCACCTCTGACTGGCCGAATGCATGGACGAAGGTATCGATCCAACGCATCTGAGCCAAAGCCTGATGAACAAGGTGGCCCAATCCAGGCAATTGCAGTCTGTGGCCGACCCGGATGTTCTGGTACTGTTTGAGGACTGGCTGGAAGAGCTGGAAACCGAAGTGGTCGCGATTGTGAAGAAAACAGGTACCCTTGAGCCAAGAGGATTAGGGGAAAAAATAGGCGCCTCCGAGGCCGGGGCTTCATTTTTGATGACTAAGCTAAAAAGAGAGGGAAAACTGTAAAGAGGTGTAACCATGGAAACCCAGATATCTCAAAACGACAAAGACCGGATTGAAGTCGGCATCCGGAGCAAGTATGTAAAGGTGGCCCAAAGCCCGGAAGGGCTGTTCAAGTACCCCACGGGCCGGGCCGGGCTTGAAGCCTTGCAATATGATCCCGAACTAATCCGAACACTGCCCGAAACTGTGACCGCTTCATACTGCGGGGTGGGCAACCCGTTTTCACTTGGGCCGATCAACGAGGGTGAAGCGGTGTTGGACATAGGATGCGGCGCCGGGGTGGACACCCTGATGGCCGCCACGATAGCAGGACCCACAGGAGAGGCCGTGGGCATCGATCTGACGGCTGAGATGCTGCAGCGCGCCGAAGCTAATCTTGCGCTGACGGATCTGAAAAACGTCACGTTTAAAAAGGCCTCCGGCGAGAAACTGCCTTTTGAAGACAACCATTTTGATGTGGTAATCTCCAATGGAGTGATCAACCTGATTCCTGACAAAGCAGCCACCCTGAAAGAAGCCCTGCGGGTGCTAAAACCTGACGGCCGACTGATGATTGCCGACCAGTTCCTGGTGGGTCGCTTGCCGACGGATATGAAAAAGCGCATCGACAAATGGGCCCAATGAGAGGGCGGGGCCATACCGGGAAAGGATTTCCTGGCATTACTCCAACATACCGGGTTTGAAGATGTGCAACTGGTGGCGGAAACCGGTTTTAACAGCTCCTCGAAAACGAAAGGTATGCTGTTTCGGGCCCAAAGATCGCCTGCAATAAAGGCGACAAATGATATAACTGATAGAAGACTCCCTTAAAATTCGTATCCAGCAGGAAAGCACACTTGCATCTTTGCTGGTAAAAGAGGATTTGCAAGCTTCCGTCGAAAACGAAAACAAAGCCGTCGTACCTAAAGAAGCGTGCTCCACGTGAGCGAGTTAAAACCGCTCCGAAGGAGCAGGAAAATGTTAAAATCAGGAATGCGACCATGTCAGATAAAACAGTCAATATCCTCCTGTTCTTAGCTCAGGGGTTTGAAGACCTTGAAGCCGTCGCCATCCTGGATGTGTTCGGCTGGACACAATACAGGGAAAATCTCAAAGAGGCATCTGTTACAACAACGAGATTTCATCCGATTGTTAAAAGCCGCTTCGGCTTAAAGGTAGAACCGGACACTCTCTATTCCAAAGTGAACCCAAAAGACTATCAGGCATTGGTGTTGCCCGGGGGATTTCACAGCCACGGCTTTGATGAAGCCTATGATTCGAGGATCCACCATCTCGCCCGGGAAATTCATCAAGCTGGTGGTTATATCGCCACGATGTGCGTCGGCATTTTGCCCATTGCCGATGCCGGGCTTCTAAACGGAAAACAAGCGATCACCTATCCGTACAGCCGTAACCACGACAACATCGACCGGTTGAAGAAAAACGGCGCCAAAGTGGTAAAGGGTCCGGTTGTAATGGACGATCGGATCATCTCATGCAGTGGCCCCGGTTCGTCTCTTGAGGTGGCTTTCCTGTTGATGGAATGTTTGATGGGTCCCGAGATGGCCGAACAGGTTCGGCATTATATGATCTACCGGGGGAAAGATCTAACCCGGACAAGAATGAACTAATCTGTCGACTTGATCCGGATGGCGATATTGTGGGCAATCTGCGCGCAGAAAAAAGGCCGATGTCAATCCTTACTGGGCCTGCTACCATACCAGGATGTTTATCTTTCAATATGGAGAAATAGAATTTGGCATTATTGGTTATGCAGTTGGGAGTTCCTTTTCCGTACTGATAGCCGAAGAGTTGTTTGCATCAGGGTGTCAACTTTTAATTAGTATGAGTTCTGCAGGACAAATAGTCAAAAAAAGAAAACCACCCTATTTCATTCTCATACAAAAAGCCCTGCGAGATGAAGGTACCAGCTATCATTATCTTCCCCCTTCGGATTACAGTTCTATCAACCAAGACATCCATAATAAGCTACCCGGTGTTTTGGCTTCATTATCCTTGCCCATATATCGCGGAGTTACCTGGACAACCGATGCCCCCTTTCGGGAGACGGCCTCATCCATTGAACACTTTGGTTCCCTGGGAATACTGGCTGTGGAAATGGAAGCCGCCGCTTTATATGCCTTTGCCGAAGCGAGAGAAAAGCCGGTAATCTGTTTCGCTCACGTAACAAACCAAATGGGAAGCATCGAAGGGGATTTTGAAAAAGGCTCTGTTAATGGTGGCTACGAGGCCATGCAACTTATTTATGCAGCTGCAAAAGCCTGGATGGACTGGAAACCGAAGTGACCCAAAACTTGTAGCCGTGAAGGCCTACCACAATTTAATAGAAGGGGAGTGTTATGAACACTGAAGCCGTCAGCCGGCTGGTATTTTTTTTTGGTATTTTCGCTTTGATAGCCATTTGGGAACGGATGTCGCCACGGCGCTCAATGACGACTTCCAGGAAAGTTCGCTGGATCAGCAATCTTGGCATTACCTTGGTTAATCCGCTTGTGGTTCATCTACTGTTTCCTATCCTGGCAGTTGACATGGCCCTGAAGGCCCAGGAGGGTGGGTGGGGCCTTTTAAACAATGTCGGCCTTCCTTTCTGGCTAAAGTTGGTCATCGGAATAGTCGTGCTGGATCTGGTCATCTATCTTCAGCATGTTATGTTTCATGCCATTCCCATTCTGTGGCGGTTGCACATGATGCACCATGCTGATCTCGATTATGATCTGACCACCGGATTGCGGTTTCACCCCATCGAGATTATTCTGTCAATGGTTATCAAG
Source organism: Deltaproteobacteria bacterium (assembly GCA_019309945.1). Classification (GTDB taxonomy): domain Bacteria; phylum Desulfobacterota; class Desulfobacteria; order Desulfobacterales; family JAFDFH01; genus JAFDFH01. The sequence goes on along the minus strand of JAFDFH010000041.1, from coordinate 3,073 downwards.
CTTTCGATGGTGGCAGCCTTGGGCCCTCCCGCTGCGGCGGTATTGATATTCGAGATTATTTTAAACGGCATGGCCATGTTCAATCACGGCAATATCAGAATCCCGCTCGGACTTGACCGCATACTGAGATATTTCGTGGTCACCCCGGACATGCACCGGGTGCATCACTCCGTGATCATCCGTGAGACCAACAGCAATTACGGCTTCAATCTGTCCTGGTGGGACCGGTTGTTCGGCACCTATTGCGCCCAGCCGGCCAAAGGCCATACTGCAATGACAATCGGCCTCTCACAGTTCCGAAACGAAAAAAGATTGACATTACCCTGGCTTCTTATCCTTCCCATGGTCGGTGATCCAGGAAAGCAGCCAATTAATCTCCACTAACCGTTATAGTATCGAAAACAGCATACGACTATTTTTCCCAATTATCAAAGTTCTTAAAAAAACTTCATGGTTTTCAATACGCTGGTTCATGATCATCCTATTCTTAGATTCAGATTGTTCTTAAAAAGCCAACAATCCAATTTGAAGAAATATGGTATCATGATATAACCAACATCGTTAGAATGCTGAAAATATTTGGTCAGAGAATCATAGAGGAGATTATTTTGAATAAGAATCAGAACCGGATCGTTTTTTTTGTGGCCCTTATTCTGTTGATAAACGGTGTTTTCATTATGGCTCTGGCTGATGATGACGATGATGACCACCATAACTCTTCTAAGAAATACAAAAAAAAATATATTACCCCGGTAAATAATCCAACCTATGAAGAAGAATGTGGTGCTTGCCATTTTTCCTATCAGCCGGAATTATTGCCTTCAGGTTCATGGAAAAAAATAATGGCTGGATTGGACGACCATTTTGGGGAAGCGGTTGAGATCGATACCGAATCAATAAATGTCATATCAGGATATCTCATTTCTAATTCTGCAGAAAAATCTTCAGCGAAAAGAGCCGTGAAAATTGTGAGGAGCCTGGGAGGTCGAACTCCGATCCGGATCTCCGAAATCCCTTATATTATTGAAAAGCACGATGAAGTTGATCCAAAAATTTTTAACAGAGAATCCATTGGCTCATTGGCGAACTGCACAGCATGTCACACAACCGCCGAGAAAGGAATTTATGATGATGACGATGTCAAGATTCCCAAGTGATCGAATACACAAACTGGAGGAACCCTCTGAAATAGGAGAAGCTCCGACGGAATACGATGAGATTTGGAACAAATTCAGACCGAAATAGATGTCAGGGAGACATTGAAGAAGAAGCTCGATGTCGACTTTAAGAAGTATAAGATTCTGGGGGCTTGCAACCCTCCTTTTGCTTACCGGGCGCTGCAGAGCGAAGACAAAATCGGGACCATGCTGCCGTGCAATGTCGTGGTCCAGGAAATTGAAACCGGCCGGATCGAGGTGGCAGCGGTGGATCCCATGGCTTCCATGCAGGCCGTTGAGAATCCCGACCTTAGAGAAATTGCCGAGCAGATACAGGCGAAGTTAAGAAGCGTGATCGATAACCTGTAAAACCGCTTTAAAAATTCATCTTGTGCCCGCTGGGGCCGCCCGGATATTGCCCGGCCAATTGAGAAACGCAATTTTCAATCCGAAGATCAGGGTGTGCACCGGTACTGCTGACGAGGCAGTATCCTCCTTTTAAACTCTGGCACATTGTTTGCATTTAATGCCGGCACATTGTATGAATTGAAATTCGACAACCTGATTTTGCGAAAATAGGAGTTTATCCAAATGAAAAAAATAAATACTGCGAACAATTTAATCCAAAAACGCCTTGGAATCAGTGCGCTGGTTTTGGCACTTCTAATTACAGCCTCGGTCGCCTTCAGTCACGGCGGCAAGCATGCCGCCATGGAATTTACCCGTCTGCAGGCACTACAGAAAGCCGCTGAGCTTTTGGTCTGGTTGAAAAGGGTAAGCTGGATTCGAGTTGGGAGACCGAACTGGCCGGAGCGACGGTTTCCACACGCAGAAGCGGTGATAAGGACGAAGTGGTGATCTCGTTTCATCGCGCGCAAGGAAATCCACAGGCGGTCTATATTTTCTTTTCAGCTGACGGGAAGTACGCCGGATCCAATTTTACCGGTGATTAAAAGTTAGGCCGGGTATACTTTAGGGCCTTATTTGTCGAAAGGCAGACATGACGCGACCAATAGAGAAAGAGGACAGATTTCGATGAGCGAACGACAAGTTGGGTTTCAAAATGGAGTCTGGCCGAAACTGGGTAATTTCCCGATGCCGGCCAAAGCGCTGGTGACGGCTGTTATCCTGGTTATGTCCATTGCGATGACAGGGGCTTTGGGGCAAATCATTGTCCATGACATTATACCTACCTTTTTTGCCGGCCAACATGTCGGGCGTCATTCAGTTTCTCAAATGGGAAATGATCCACAGGTTCAAGTCGGTAACGAGAAAGATACCGGTTCATCCAGAGGAGACCTTTTTGCAAATTCTCCGGTAAGAGAAAAAGCCCGCAAGATGCAACCGTTTTATCAGACAGAGCAATTCGTCTGGACGCTCAAATGGACCCACATCCATTTATTCGGCATGAACATTATTTTCATATTTATGGGTACCATAGCGATATTTTTGGATTTGAGCACCGGACGGCGCACCTGGTTGGTGGTCTTGCCGTTTGTCGGGATTTTGATCGATATCGCTGCCGTATGGATGAAGGGCTATATCTCACCGGTATTTTTCTGGCTCCATATCCCGGGAGGCGGTCTTTTTGGGCTGGCTTTCGCGATCGTATCCATCCGGGCTTTGTGGGAAATGTGGTGGATGCGAAATAATCTGGCAGTAACCTAAAAATCGGCCGGCTATATGCGCAAAAATTTCGCATAAATCATGACGGATTGATGCCGTACTCTTTTAATTTCAATTGCAATGTCCGGCGACTGATTTCCAATATTCTGGCGGCATGGGTGCGGTTGCCGCCGGTCTCCTCCAGTGTTCTGAGAATCATGACCTTTTCGACTTCCTTCAAAGACCGGCCGGTCGTCAGAGCAAGCGGCGATGCTTTGGCCTCCTCATCCAGATCCTGCAGCACATCCGGA
>JAFDFH010000280.1 GCA_019309945.1 Deltaproteobacteria bacterium | reverse complement strand
GTTAAAAAGTCAGAGTCAGATTTCTCGTTTCACACTTATGATTTATTTGGGAATACTTGAATCAATGAATTTTTCACATTACATCTGGTAGTTATAATTGAATTATTGCTCTTTCACCCAACATAAGGCAAGTATCATGGATTCCTAGTCGGAGCCGAATTTTGAACAATAGCATTAGAATACTTCACTAGGATCCTCAAGCCGTCGGCCGCCGAATCCCGAGTTTTTTCATTCGCGACTGCAACGTGGTTCGTTTGAGTCCGAGGCGTTCGGCTGCGCCGTCTTTTCCACGGACTTTCCAGCCGCAATCCTCCAGCACTCTTACGATGTGTGCGCGTGGTGCCCAGGGAAGGCGTTGCACAGTTCGAGTCTCGGGCCCGGCAAGAGTATCATGGCGCGCTCGACGATATTCTTAAGCTCCCGTACATTACCCGGCCAATCATACGAGGTCAGGGCATCCATCACCCGTGGAGGGACTGTTTCGAATGTCTTACCTAGCCGGGTTTGCAGATTTGTGATGAAGAACCAGACGAGCAGGGGAATGTCATCGCGACGTTCGCGAAGCGAGGGAATTCGGATCGGAAAGACTCCCAATCGATAGTACAAATCAGTCCGGAACGCATTCTGCGCGATCAGCATGTCGAGGTCCCGGTTGGTTGCCGCCATGACCCGCGTGTCCACAGTCATCGTGGTCGATGATCCGATCCGCTCGAACTCGTGATCCTGCAGAACCCGGAGCAGCTTGGCCTGAAGCTCGAACGGCAGATCGCCGATCTCGTCGAGGAAGATCGTACCACCGTCTGCCAGTTCGAAGCGGCCGATCTTCCGATCCACCGCGCCGGTGAAAGCACCCTTTTCGTGTCCGAACAACTCGCTCTCAATCAGCGTGGCGGGAAGCGCTGCACAGTTCACTGTGACCAGTGGACGATCTTTGCGCCCGCTCTGCTGGTAGATCCTGCGGGCGATCATGCCCTTGCCGGTTCCGGTTTCGCCCAGTATGAGTACGGTCGAGTCCGTAGGTCCCACCTGTTCCGCCTGATGGAGGGCGGTTCGGAATGCGTGGCTCTTGCCGATGAGCTCGCCGTCTTGGAAGGAGATTTTGATTTCCTCCCGCAACGTTACGTTCTCGGCTTCCAGGTGATCCTTAAGTTTATGAATCTCATCGTAGGCTTGCTGCAGCTCGAGGTCCGCGCGCCGGCGGTACAGGGCATTGAAAAGAACCTCGCCGACGGCACCGAGACGATCGACGATGTCATCCGGCCAGACTTTGGGATTCGTAGAGGAAATCGCCATCCCCTCCACGTGAGATCCCAGGTCACGGTGCGCCCAGAAGACCGCTGCCGCGGTGCCCATCCGTCGAGTGTGCTCTTGATACTGCGGCAATTCATCGAGATCCTCGAGTCGACTGTAAACGAACGAACCCTCGCGGCAAAACTGAGCAGCCATCTCCGGCCCGGGAGGGGGATCGACTGCCAAACTTTTGTCCCTCGGAGGTAATCGGCCCCACACCCGAAGCGCGGGCGTGAGCTTACCCGACTTTGAGATCCCTCCCAACGAGACACTCTCCACACCGAAATGTCCTCCCATCAGCGCCAGGCAATCATCCACCGCCGCGTCGATTTCCGCGCCCCGGGCACTGACGAGCCGCGCCGTGACCTCCTGCACCAAGCGGTAGAAGCGTGACGAATCGCTGAGTTCTTCCGTCTGCTCATTCATGTTTGGGAACGTACACCATGTTGGCCGAAATGTCAACCGAAATGGCCGAAAAATGACCATTCGGCCAATATATCGTCCACCGAAACCGAATTCCCCCCGCGAAGCTGTCAGATATAATCAAAAAAACATATGCGATAACAATAAGATAACCGACATATGCATTCATGTACATCCGGTGGCACACATTTTGCCATACTGTTTGTATCATGGAAATCCGAATCGATATAACATCCGAAGGGCCCATGACCGTAGTTCATATCACCGGCAGTCTGTCCGGGGCCGCGGTCGCACAGCTCAGGAAAGCGTGTGATCCGATCGAAGGTTCCTTTGTATTAGACCTCTCGAACCTCCTGTTCGCCGACGACGCGGGAATCGACGTCATTCATACGATTGTTGAAGAGGGAGCGGAGGTTCGCGGGGCTTCACCGTTTGTTCAGCTACTCCTTGACGGCGCGACCGGAATATAAACGTATGGTGAGAAATGAGAACAATCTTAAGAGGTTATGATGAAAGAAGAAATCACGAACATAATTCGGACATTCGAAGCCGTTGGTCCAATATTGGGCAATGCTTTGAAAAGCGGTACCTTAAAAAGCTAAGGACGCGGCACTGAAAGGCCAGAGGAGGGCAAAATGAAATCAGGAAATTTCGAAAAGAGTACCTTACTAAAATACAGGTTGCTGAGCAGTTTTCTTTTAGCGGTTGCTGTAGTCACATTTTATAGTCTGCCGGCGGCAGTTGCCCAGGAAGGACAGGAACAGCAAGAAGTATCGCAAAAAGAGGTAGAAAAATACAAAGAAGCAAAAAAGGCGGCCAAAAAAGAGAGAATAGAAAAGGTCGTCAAGCAAGATAAGACCGGAACCGACCCGCGCGTATTTTCTAACAAGTGGATGCCCTATTATCGCTACACAGAATTGGAAAATGGGCTGACACAGCATGATCTGACTGCGTTCGGCACTTTTCGTTTCAGCGATCGAGTTGGAATGTTCTATGAGCTCCCGCTCGCCCAGTACCGTGATTTCAGCGATGTGTCGGGAGTCCCACCCGGTACCGATGCGATTGGCATGGGAGACATAGATCTCAAGTTTTTGTGGAGACCGGGAGCCTTAGAGTTTAGCTACGGTAAGGAAGGGAAAAAGAGCGCTTCGGTGATGCTCGGTACAGATTTATTATTTCCCACGGCAACCGATGATGCGTTATCCGGCGATGCCTTTTTGTTCGCACCGATAGTGGCTTTTGTGTTCGACATGCCTTTTCATGGATTTTTCGCCGCGTTGAACCTCTACTACTTTGATGTCTATAAGAAAGACTCCGCCCCGGAAACGTCGCGATATGTCGGAAAATGGTTTTACATGCAGCCCCTGACGAAACCGGGTCCCTGGTGGGGAGGGTTATTTTTATTGCCTGAATTTCAGCCGATCTACGATTTCAAAACAAACGATTTTTCTTTATGGATTGGTGTTGAACTCGGCAAGATGCTGGCGCCGGGCAGGATCGCTTATATCAAACCCGGCTGGGGTATTGATAATACAGAACTTACAGACCGCAAGTTTACCTTTGAGGTCGGGTTCCGGTGGTTCTTCTGATGGGGCGACAAGAGACATGGGCTTTTGAGCTCGTCGCAGGTCACCTTCTCATCGGGAGGGGAAACCACACTACTTTAACAGACCATCAACTATACCTCAAAAAAAGGAGGAGGATATAATGAAAAAAAACCCATTAGTCATCATATGTGCAGCCTTGTTGGTTGCGGGAATCGCCATCGGTTTTAAAGGAACCGGCATCGCTGCTCAGCAGGACAAACGCCCAAATATTCTCCTCATCGTAGCCGACGACCTGGGTTACTCGGATCTGGGAAGTTACGGCGGCGAGATCAACACACCGGTTTTGGACAATCTGGCGAAGAAGGGCGTCCGCTACACCAACTTCTACGTGTCTCCAACCTGCTCGGTCACCCGGTCCATGCTGCTGAGCGGAACGGACAACCACGTTGCCGGCCTGGGTAACATGGGCGAGTATAACACACCGAACCAGGTGGGAAAACCCGGCTACGAGGGCGTACTCAACAAGCGTGTGGCTTCGGTCGCAGAGCTGTTGAGTGACAACGGCTATCACACTTACATGGCCGGGAAATGGCATCTGGGCCTCGAGCCGGACCAGATTCCGCACGCCCGCGGTTTCGAACGTGACTTCTCGTTGCTTGTTGGAGGGGGGAGCCACTTCGACGACCAGTGGAACATTGAATGGCAGATACCAAAAATGCCGTATACAGAAGACGGACGCCCCGTCAAGAAACTGCCCAAGGATTTCTACTCAACCAAACACTACACCGACAAGACCATCCAGTTCATCGAAGAGGGCCGCGGTGACGGTAAGCCCTTCTTTGCCTATATGGCGTTTACTGCCCCCCACGGCCCGTTGCATCTGCCGGATGACTGGTTGCGCCGCTACAAGAACCGCTACGACGAAGGCTGGGATGGGATCCGCCGGCAGCGCCTCGCGCGCATGCAGGAACTGGGCATCGTGGACAAAGGCGTCAATGCCGCCGACCGCCTTTATTTCCTGCCGAGGTCCACGGCATTCACGCCTGCGGTGCGTGTGATGCAGGGGCGAAAGATGGAGCTGTACGCCGGGATGGTTGAATACATGGACGATCAGATTGGGCGGGTATTTGATTATCTCAAAGAGATCGGCGAGTACGACAACACCGTCGTTATCTTCATCTCCGACAACGGGGCTGAAGGAAACGACTTGAGAGCAATGGTG
>JAFDFH010000040.1 GCA_019309945.1 Deltaproteobacteria bacterium | reverse complement strand
TTTCCCGGAGCTGAATACCGTAATCCGATACTTTTCCGCGACGACGTTGGCCATGCTCACCGGGAGCATAACTGTGCCGGTCAAAGGCACACTTATCAGAATAACATCGATCTCCTTTTAAAAATAATTTTATATTCTCGCGTCGGCATATCCAACAAACCGAACTTCTATATCGTGACAACTCTTCCTCCTTTATTTGTTTAACGTAATTCGTTACCAGTTATCGGTTTTTCGTCATTTAAAAAGCGTTGCATGCCTTAAAAATTGAATTCGTACTTTTCAAGACCAAGTTGGTCATGTTAGGGGATATAATAAGGAATATCGCCAAAAATAGTCTGGGCCAGGAATCTAGAATTTCGAGTTTCCGATTTATCCGGGTTAGGCGCGTCATCGCGAAAGATTATACTCTGCGTCTTTTGGGCGGCCGACACCCATTGTGTGGAATCGGCGTCACGTCTTTAATCATTATAACATTAAATCCCGCAGCTTGCAGTGAACGGAGGGCCGTCTCACGCCCTGCACCAGGACCTTTAACATAAACTTCCACATTTCGCATTCCATGTTCCATTGCTTTTTTAGCAGCATTTTCAGCCGCGAGTTGGGCGGCAAAGGGGGTACTTTTACGCGACCCCTTAAAGCCCTGGACACCTGCGCTCGACCAGGCCACAACATTACCAGCAGGGTCTGTAATCGTAACGATTGTGTTGTTAAATGTAGACTGGATGTGAACGACTCCGTTTAATATATTCTTTCTTTCCCTTTTTTTTGTGCGGCTTTTTTTCGCCATATATAAAGTCCCTTTTAGGTTATCCGTTATTTGAATTCAGCGGCCCGAATAACAAATAGCACTTGACATTGTTACTTCTTTTTGGCGCCGCCTCTCTTTTTTACAGCAGATCGGCGGGGTCCTTTGCGTGTCCTTGCGTTGGTACTTGTCCTCTGGCCCCGAGCAGGTAAAGATTTTCGATGACGAAGCCCACGATAACATCCGAGATCCATTAATCTTTTAATATTCATGGAAACTTCCGTACGGAGTTCACCTTCTACCTTGCATTCGTCGTCTATTACTTTTCGTATGTCATTAATTTCCGATACCGACAGCTGATCTGACTTGATACCGGGGTCAATGTTAAGCTTTTCGAGTATACGCTTTGAAGCGCTATGGCCAATGCCATAAATATACGTCAGTCCAATTTCAATCCGTTTATTCTTGGGCAAATCAACACCCGCAATTCTTGCCAAAACCTTTCCTCCTCTATCCTTGCCTCTGTTTGTGTCGTTTATTTACACAGATAACCCTCACGACTCCCTTTCTGCGAATAATTTTGCACTTGCTGCACATTTTTTTTACTGACGCCCTTACCTTCATTTAAACGACTCCTTTTTTACTGGATGCGCAATGCTTGATGTATTGTAACGTTTTCATCTCTCACCGAACTTCGCACCCCGTCTCCAGAACCTAACATCCAGTTACTTGGCCCTGTAGGTTATTCGGCCGCGCGAAAGATCATAGGGTGAAAGCTCAACGGTAACTGTGTTTGGGCAAAGTCTCGATTACCGTACCCTGGACTTGAATTGCTTCCTCCTTGGCCATCCATAACCCCCGTCTTTATTACCTGAGCCTGATTTTTAGGATTGTACAACTATATTTGAATATTTCCCGGCTAGGATCGTCCTTTTACCCGGGCTCCCCCTTTTTTTAAAAAACCCTCGTAATGGCGCGCCAGCATATGGGATTCCATCTGGGAAATCGTATCAATTGCGACTCCCACAACAATAAGAAGTGCTGTACCTCCAAAATAAAAGGGAACGCTGAACCTTGATATCAATATTGATGGAAGTACACAGACAGCCGAAACATATATTGCGCCACCGAGTGTGATCCGGGTCAACACCCTGTCAATATAATCCGCTGTGCGCTTACCCGGACGGATACCCGGAATATAGCCACCATGTTTTTTCATATTGTCGGCGACATCAACCGGGTTAAACGTAACCGCCGTATAAAAATAACAAAAAAAGAAAATAAAACCGACATATAATAATTCATAGGCAACATTTCCCGGTCGCATTGCCGCCGCAACATTTTGCATCCAGGGAATTGTTATAAAGCTGGCCAGCGTTGCCGGAAACATGATAATTGATGATGCGAAAATGGGCGGTATTACACCGGAAGTGTTAATCTTCAAAGGAAGATGGGTACTCTGCCCCCCATACATCTTTCTGCCGATGACTCGTTTGGCATACTGAACAGGAATACGGCGTTGTCCCTGCTCAACAAATATAATTATCCCCACCACCAGAATCATCAATGAAACCAAAATGATGACGGCAAACATACCCAATTCCCCAGTTGAAAGCAGACGAAAGGTGTTTCCGATAGCGACAGGCAGACGGGCAATGATTCCGGCAAAAATGATCAAAGAAATTCCATTGCCGATCCCCCGTTCGGTGATCTGTTCCCCAAGCCACATAATAAAAGCCGTGCCTGCGGTCAGGGTCAACACCGTCATAAATCTGAATTCCCAGCCCGGATGTATGACAATCGGGGCCCCACCGGGTGAACTCATGCTCTCAAGTCCAACACTGATACCAAAACCCTGGATAATACTTAAAAGGACGGTGCCATAGCGGGTATACTGGGTAATCTTTTTACGCCCCTGTTCCCCTTCCTTTGATAACCGTTCAAGATGAGGTATAACCACGGTCAGTAGTTGCAGAATAATTGATGCGCTGATATAGGGCATTATCCCGAGGGCAAAAACAGATAGCCGTTCCAGTGCACCTCCCGAAAACATATCAAAAAGACCGAGTAATGTTCCCTTGGCCCGTTCAAAAAATGAAGCAAGTGCAACTGCATCTATTCCAGGTGTCGGAACATGGACGCCAATACGGTATACGGCAAGAAGTGCTAATGAATATAAAATTCTTTTTTTCAGTTCAGGAATCTTAAATAAGTTCTGAAAAGCACCGGCAACCATATTATAAAACCTCTACACGCCCGCCAGCGGCCTCAATTTTCTCTTTCGCATTTTTACTGGCGCCATGGACTTTGATCGTAAGCGGATATTTAATTTCTCCCTGGCCAAGCAGTTTAATTCCGTCTCTTTTTCCTTTGACGAGTCCGGTACGTAAAAGTTCAGCCTCATCGACCACACTGTCCTTCTCAAATCTCATTAGATCTCGTATATTGATTACGACAACGTTCTTCTTGAATATATTTGTAAATCCACGTTTCGGTAGACGGCGATGGATAGGCATTTGACCGCCTTCAAAGCCGGGTCTTACCCCCCCGCCGGATCGGCTGTTTTGTCCTTTTGTCCCCCTGCCGGAGGTTTTCCCTCTTCCAGACCCAACGCCTCGTCCAAGTCGCTTTCGGGGTTTTTGTGATCCTTGCGCCGGTGACAAAACATTAAGCTGCATCGACTTTCTCCTTAGCTTTTACCAAATGCGTTACTTTATTAATCATTCCCCGAATAGAAGGTGTATCTTCAAGCTCAACCGTCCGATTGAGCTTTGTCAATCCCATCCCTCGTAATATTCTGCGCTGTTTCTCAGGCCTTCCAACCATACTTCTCACGAGGGTTACTTCCAACAATTCAGGCATTTATTCTATCCCCTTTCAATAAGTGTCGCTTATAAGTTAAAGATCTTCGACGCGTATCCCCCGTCTGGCGGCAACCTGCTCACTGCTTTGAAGTTGTTGAAGCCCCACGATTGTGGCTTTAACCAAATTATGGGGATTATGGGAGCCAAGACACTTCGTGAGAATATTTTGAATACCAACGGCCTCAAGGACAGCCCTTACGGCACCACCGGCAATAACACCCGTACCTTCAGACGCTGGTTTTAGAAGGACCCGTCCCGCACCGAATTTTCCAATGACTTTAAATGGTATTGTTCCTTGGACCAGGGCTATTGCAGTCATGTTTCTTTTTGCTTTTTCCACACCCTTGCGGATCGCCTCAGGCACTTCTCCGGCCTTTCCAAGACCCCAGCCCACATTTCCCTGACCATCACCCACAACGACGACGGCGCTAAAACTAAATCTGCGACCGCCCTTTACGACTTTTGCCACACGGCTGATATGAACAACTTTATCAATGAATTGGTTTTCATCTGTATCTTTTTTGAACAAGTGCATGCCTCCCTTGATCTTTTTAAATTGGATTAAAAAACCAAACCAGCTTCACGCGCACCTTCGGAAACCGCTTTGATCCGTCCGTGATATAAAAAACCATTCCGGTCAAACACAACCTTTGTTACCCCTTTTTGAATGGCTCGTTCGGCCAGAAGTTTCCCGATCAAAATTGCTACAGCCTTCTTGTTTTGGCCGGGTTCAGATTTAAAATCAGGATGCTCTTTGACCGCCTTTTCCAAACTTGATGCTGCCGCCAGAGTATGCCCACACGTATCGTCAATTACCTGTGCATAAATATGTTTTACACTTCGAAAGACACTCAGCCGTAAACGCTCTTCAGTGCCAAACATTTTCTTTTTGACTCGCTTCTTTCTTTTTAAACGTGCCTGTTTTCTTGGATTCATCAACCCCATTTTTTTAAATCCCTATTCTAAAGCCCTAAGTCCTATTTCACTCCGGTTTTTCCAGCTTTCCGCCTAATATACTCCTCCGCATATTTTATCCCTTTGCCCTTATAAGGTTCCGGAGGTTTTATCTGCCGGATTGATGCGGCCGTTCGCCCTAACAGCTCCTTGTCGATTGCAGAAAGTTTTATGACATTATTTTTACTAATAGAGGCTAAGACGCCCTCCGGAAGATCAAAATTTACCGGGCTCGAATACCCGACATTTAATACGATCGAGTTACCCTTCAGCTCAGCACGATAACCAACCCCATGTATTTCCAGAACCCGTTCAAATCCTTTGTCTACACCCGTAACCATATTGGCAATAAGACTGCGGGTGAGACCTTGCAGGGATCTACTTTTCCTGTCATTTACGACCATGGTCACATTCGCAAAGCCGTCTTTAATCTCCAGATCGACGGAAGGATGGATAGACCGTGTAAGGGTGCCCTTGTCCCCTTGGACGGTAATCACCTTATTTTTATTGGATATTTCTATACTATCAGGTATCGGAATCGTTTTTTTGCCTACACGCGACATTTGTCACTCCACTGGGTTGTTGAACTATAAATAGTTGATATTTTTCAAAAGTCTCTTTGCCAGACAACAAACACTAAAATGGCCGACTACCAAATATTGCAGATAATTTCGCCGCCGACATTTTCTTTTCGAGCCCTTTTGTCTGTCATTATCCCCTTGGATGTGGATAAAACGGCAATACCCAAACCATTATAAACCGACTTGATATCTTTGCTACCTACGTAAACCCTTCGACTCGGTTTGCTGATCCGTTCAAGGCTCAAAATTACGTGTGAATCATCTTTTCCATATTTAAGGTATATGCGCAGAATCCCCTGTTTGTCATCCTTTATGAATTTATAATTTTTTATAAATCCCTCATTCTTCAATACTTCGGCCAACTCAGTTTTCAGGGTGGCCCCAGGGATATCAACACTGTTGAATTTCGCTTTTCCGGCATTCCGGATTCGAGTCAACATGTCCGCAATTGGATCGCTCATTGTCATTGTTTTCTCCGCTAAAACGTATTTAATACCTGACTGCAAAGTCAAGTTCAGACACCATCAGAATATCAACAAGTCTTATAAAATTGGCCAATTCCCTGGCCCTCACCGATTTTCAATAATCCTTTTTCGACACTGTCTATTTCGAAATATTTAGAAAAAAGCTGGCTGAATCGAAATGAGGTGTTTTACCAACTCGATTTTATAACCCCCGGAAGCTTACCCCCGGAAGCAAGCATTCGGAAGCATATACGACAGATTCCAAATTTTCTTAAAAACCCTCTTGGCCTGCCACAAATCGGGCAGCGATTATATGCCCTCACCTTGAATTTGGGTTCTCTGGTTGCCTTGATTTGAAGCGCTTTTTTTGCCAAATTATCCTCCTTGTGAAAATTTAAAACAGACCCACCGGTGAACCCACCCATCAATTCCTAAACGGCATCCCTAAGCATCCTAAAAGCTCTTTGCCCTCTTCATCCGTCTTTGCAGTCGTAACGATGGTGATGTTAAGCCCTTTGATTTTATCGATCTTATCGTAGTCGATTTCAGGAAAAATAATCTGCTCCTTGATTCCCAGGGAATAATTGCCGTGCTTATCAAACGCTTTCCCTGAAACGCCTTTAAAATCACGAACCCGCGGAAGTGCGACATTCACAAGCTTGTTATAAAAATCATACATACGGTTTCGACGAAGCGTAACCATACAACCGATCGGCATGCCTGCCCTCAGCTTAAAGGCCGCAATTGATTTTTTGGCCCGGGTGATAACAGGATGCTGTCCCGAGATGATTTTTAGCTCTTCAACAGCTGAATCAAGAAGCTTGATATTATGAATTGCTTCACCCAAACCCATATTTAAAACAATCTTTCCGAGTTTCGGTACCTGCATTCTGTTTCTGTACTGAAACGTTTCGATCAACTTAGGTACGACTTTTTCTTCATAAAATGTTTTTAACTGTGCCATTATATTACCCTTGGTATCGGGATTGCGTCCCTTGCCGGTTGATCATATCCGACCTTTTTATTTTATGTGTCAATGATTTCGGTGCATTTCTTACATACACGCACCTTTTTCCCATCATCAAGACGAAGCATTTTAATACGTACCGGCGTTATGCACTTGTTGCACATCAACATGACATTGGACCAATGGATCGGCGCTTCACTCTCAACAATTCCACCTTGCCTGTTCGTTCCGCTAGGCCGGGTATGGCGTTTCATAATGTTGACGTTCTCTACGAGGATCCGATCTTTCTTTCCATATATTGCCAGCACCTTGCCGATCTTACCCTTATCCTTACCGGCAATAATCTTAACTTTGTCGTCTTTTTTAATATGGCACTTTTTTTTCAACATAAGCCACATCTCCATCTGGCTGTTCAGTTCATCGGTCGTCCTCCCACCAGCAGTTATTACAATACCTCCGGAGCTAGTGAAATGATCTTCATAAACCCCTTGGCACGCAACTCCCGTGCAACCGGTCCAAATATCCGGGTGCCAATCGGTTCCTGCTGTGCATCGATCAAAACAGCTGAATTATCATCAAATCTTATATAAGACCCATCCGGCCTTTTGACTTCCTTTTTGGTCCGAACCACTACGGCTTTTAAGACTTCACCTTTTTTGACCTTGGCATTGGGGATCGCTTCCTTGACAGTTACAACAATAATATCACCAATACTTGCATATCGTCTTCTGGAACCCCCAAGCACTTTTATACAATATAATATCTTGGCTCCGGAATTGTCTGCCACTGTCAACCTCGTCTCTGCAAGAATCATTTTTTCTTTTTCCCTTTATCATCAGACAGCTTTTTCGACGATCTGGTTGACACGCCATTTTTTGGTTCTGCTGAGCGGTCTGGATTCGGTTATTAATACCTTGTCGCCGGTTCTGCAGGAATTAAGTTCATCGTGGGCTGAGAACTTGGACCGTCTTCGGATATATTTCTTATAAAGCTGATGTTTAACAAGCCGTTCAACCTGAACGATGACGGTTTTATCCGTTTTGTCACTTACCACCGTTCCTACTACCTGCCTCTTCATTCCTCGTTTTTTCATATCAGCAACTATTCTTTAGGTGTGTTAGTATTTTTGGCAAATTCATTCATTACCGTCTTTATTCTTGCAATATCCCGTTTGGTTTGCTTGACCTTATTGGGATTTTCGAGCTGGCCGATTTCATGCTGAAAACGCAAATTAAATAATTCCTCTTTAAAATCGTTGCCTTTACGCTCCATTTCTTCTGTGCTCAATTCTCTAATTTCGCTTGCTTTCATTATCAATCACTCCTCTCCACAAATCTTGTCTTGACTGAAAGCTTGTGTGAGGCAAGCCGGAAGGCCTCTATAGCCAGTTCTCTGGAAACCCCTTCCATTTCATAAAGGATTCTTCCCGGACGAATGACCGCAACCCATCCCTCAGGCGCTCCCTTTCCTTTTCCCATCCTGACTTCAGCAGGTTTTTTTGTAAAAGGTTTATCCGGAAAGATTCTGATCCACATTTTTCCGCCTCTTTTAACATGCCGGGTCATGGCAATACGCGCAGCCTCAATCTGTTTTGAGCTCAATGTCCCGCATTCTATCGCCTGCAATCCGAATGCGCCGAAATTCAATTTACACCCCCGCCAGGATATGCCTTTCATCCTGCCTTTTTGTTGCTTCCTAAATTTTACTTTTTTGGGGCTCAGCATGTCCCTTATCTCCTGTAAAAAATGGTATCGTCATTTGATCTTGAAACCTATATTTTTCCCAATTTCGGCGTCAGGCTCAGATTTTAATCCTCAAAATACGCTAAAATATTCCTGCGGTTAATCCGCCTCAGGCGGATCGCCTTCCTTGAGCTTGGAAAAACAATCTAGTTTTCGTTCGGACAATAGTTAGGGTCCGTCCAGAAACGAGCATTTTTGTTCGAGATCAAGGCCTGCGAAAAATTTTACCGCAGGCATATAGTTGATATTCCGAGGATAAAATTTTGAGCATTACACAGAGATCGGGCAAAAAGACCGTTTCTGGATGGGCACTAGTTAGGAAACTGTTAAATTTGGGCCTCGTATAACAATGATAAATTCCTATCTATCAACTTCCACTTGATCCTTTTTCAAAATTTCTCCATTAAATATGAATACTTTAACCCCTACAATGCCGTATGTTGTCCGGGCCTCAATGAAGCCATAGTCGATATCCGCCCTTATGGTGTGCAATGGCACCCTTCCTTCTTTGTACCATTCCGTCCTGGCCATCTCTGCGCCCCCCAGACGGCCGGAACAAATAATCTTTATCCCCTTGGCACCAAACCGCATAGCTGAAGAAACCCCCCGTTTCATGGCTCGGCGAAACGCCACCCTCCTTTCGATCTGCAAGGCAACATTCTCCGCAACTAGCTGGGCCTCAATCTCCGGTTTTCGTACCTCCTGGATATCGATAAGAACTTCATGGGATACGATCTTTTCAAGATCTTTTTTAAGTAGCGCGATTTCAGCACCCTTTTTGCCAATAACAATTCCCGGTCTGGATGTGTAGATTCGAAGTTTGACACGCTTTGAAGATCTCTCAATCTCCATTCTGGAAATTCCCGCGTGGAAAAGCTTCTTCTTCACAAACTTCCTGATCTTATGATCTTCCAGTATATACTCCGCATAATTCTTGCCGGCATACCATCGTGACTCCCACGTTTTAACCGTTCCCAACCTGAATCCTATTGGATTTACTTTCTGGCCCAAACCTTCCCTCCTTTTTTAGACCGAACCTTCATCTAAAATAATCGTGATATGAGCAGTCCTTTTTAAAATCCGCGTGCCCCTACCCCGTGCCCTGGCCCTGAAGCGCTTCAATGTGGGGCCCTGGTCAACAATGATGTTGCGAATAACCAGCATGTCGACATCAATATCCGGATTTTGATCCGCATTCGACACTGCGCTGCGGACTGTCTTTTCCACAATCCCCGCTGCCTTTTGCGGCATAAACTTAAGTATATTCAGACCTGCTTCAACGGGCTTCCCCTTGATCGCTTGAATCAGCCTGCGAACTTTTACAGGAGAAATGCGCACATATTTCACTACAGCTTTAACCTCCATTACAGATATTCCCTTTTTCTCGTCATCACTACTTCAATCTCGATTTTTTGCCTCCAGCGTGCCCGAAAAAAGTGCGCGTTGGCGAAAATTCACCCAGTTTGTGTCCCACCATGTTCTCGGAGATAAAAACTGGAATGAATTTTTTTCCATTGTGAATAGCCAACGTAATCCCCACCATCTCAGGAATAACTGTCGACCGTCGGGACCATGTTTTGATGACTCTATTGCTCCGGGTCTCTTGGGCGATATTCACTTTATTCAATAATTTTAGTTCAATGTATGGGCCTTTTTTTAAGGATCGCGGCATATTTTCTCCAAAAATTTTTTTATCAGCTAAAGGATTTTCGATTCCTGATTGACGAATAATACATCACTATTTTTTTGTCCGTCGTTTGACAATATAACGATCACTTTTTTTGTTCCTTCGGGTTCTATAACCTTTCGTAGGCACACCCCAGGGGGTACAAGGATGCCGTCCGCCCGAAGATCTTCCTTCACCGCCTCCCATTGGATGGTCGACGGGATTCATTGCAACACCGCGAACTTTTGGACGTCGGCCGAGCCAACGGCTACGACCTGCTTTACCTAATGGGATATTCTCATGATCCGCATTGCCAAGCTGACCGATTGTGGCTTTACATTTTAGTAAGACCATTCGAACTTCCCCGGATGGAAGCTTGAGAAGGGCATACCGGTCCTCCTTGGCCATCAGTTGAGCAGAGGTTCCGGCGCTTCTAACAATTTGACCACCTTTTCCAACGCGCAATTCAATGTTGTGTATAAGCGTACCGAGGGGAATATTAATCAGTGGAAGCGTATTGCCCGGTTTAATGTCCGCTTGTGGCCCTGACACTACAACATCATTAACGAAAAGATGAAGGGGCGCCAGAATATATCGCTTTTCACCGTCCACATAATGCAGCAGAGCGATTCTGGCACTTCGGTTCGGATCATACTCCAGGGATGCAACTTTTGCAGGGATCCCAATCTTATCCCGCTTGAAGTCGATCACCCGATAATGCCGCTTTTGCCCTCCGCCCCGGTGCCTGCACGTGATACGCCCTTTCGCATTTCGTCCGCCTGTTTTCTTGATACGCCTGAGCAGGCTTTTTTCAGGGCTTATTCGGGTAATCTCCTCAAATGTTGAATATCCTTGAAATCGCCTTCCAGGAGATGTTGGTTTTACTTTTTTAATCGTCATTATTCACTCCTAAATTTAAACGCCGTCAAAAAAGTCAATACGTTCCCCAGGCATCAGTGTGACAACTGCTTTTTTCCAGTCCCTGCGTTTTCCCACGATACGTCCCCTTCGCTTGACCTTACCCTTCACCTGCATTGTCCGAACGCCTCCCACCTTAACATTAAAAATGGTTTCGATCGCCCTTTTAATTTCAACCCGGTTCGCCCTCCGATCAACCTCAAAAGAAATCTGGTTGAAATTCTCTTTTTGAATTCCGGTCTTCTCCGTAATCAAAGGCCTTTTAATGATATTATACTGAATCATGCCAGCAGCCTCCCTTCAATATCCTTTATCGAAGACTCAAGCAGGATCATTTTCTTGTATTTGAGAATGTCATAGACATTCAAGCCTTCAGATCTTAAGACTTTCACGTCGGGGACATTTCTGGATGAAAGTTCCAGATTTTCATTCTTTTTCTCGGTGACGATTAATACATTTTCCAGTTTTAAAGTGTTTACAACTTCCAGGAATTTTTTGGTTTTAACCTGATCCAGTTCAAATTGATCCAGCACCACAAGATTATTTCCCTGTACTTTGCTGCTTAGGGCCATTTTCAGTGCCAGTCTTCTAACTTTTTTGGGAACCTTATAAGCATATGACCTCGGATCAGGTCCAAATACAACCCCGCCACCTCTGAGCAGGGGGGATTTAATATTGCCCCGACGCGCCCGTCCAGTGCCTTTCTGGCGAAAAAGTTTCCGCCCGCTACCTCTTATATCACTGCGATGTTTAACCGCGGCAGTGCCTGAACGTTTGCCGGCCAGCTGCATCTTAACAACCTCGTGCAGGACACTCGATTTTACCGGCACATTAAATATCATGTCGACTAGTTCGACTTGCGAAACCTTCTCACCTTTTATATTTAGCACATCCATCCCAGCCATACTATTCCTCATTCAGAATACCTGATGTCAGCTTTTCAAATCCCTTGTGCGTTCGTTATGCGGCCGCTTGTATCGCCTTTGGTAACATTTACGCAGGCACCAGTTTCAATTTCAGCAATGCGGCCAACCGGATAGTTAACGTTCATCCTGATGTTCTGAAAATTTTAGCTTGTTAACCGCCAGCAGTCCTGATCCCGGTCCGGGTACCGAGCCCATTAGCAACACAAGATTTTCTTCCGATCGGATGTCTACAATCTCCAAATTTTGAATCGTCTTGCGTTTGTTTCCATAGTGACCTGGCATTTTTTTACCCTTGATAACTTTAGCAGGTGTAGCACTACACCCGATCGAACCGGGTATCCTGTGGCTGTGACTTCCATGACTTTGCTTGCCGCCATGAAATCCATGCCGCTTTATCACACCGGCAAAACCTCGTCCCTTACTGGTCCCCGTGACATCAACGCGCTCACCAACTTTAAACACATCCAGGGTTATGGTCTGCCCGAGGTTGTATTCATCCGGATTCTTCACCGAAAATTCCCGCAGAAGTTCGAAACGACCCGCTCCGCTTTTTTTCAGATGTCCTTCCATGGGTTTGTTTGTCCGGGATTTCTTGCGATCTCCAAAACCGAGTTGAAGTGCATTGTAACCGTCCGTCGACTCTGTTTTGATCTGCGTGACCACACACGGACCGACCTGAATGACGGTTACCGGTATATATTTTCCTTCAGGGGTAAAGTGTCCGGTCATCCCCAATTTTCTGCCCAGCAATCCTCTACACATCGTTTTCACGCATTCCTTTGCATCGCTTTTAAAAAAATGTTTTCGACCTTGTTAGTAATTAGGATTGAAAGTGGTATGTTCGCTATGAAATACAAACGTAGAAATTAAGTCCCTTAAAAATCTGCTACAGTTTTATTTCCACATCCACTCCTGGGGATAGATCCAGTTTCATCAGGGCATCCACGGTTTGCTGGGTCGGTTCCAGGATATCCAAAAGCCGATTGTGGGTCCTGATTTCAAACTGCTCTCGGGACTTTTTATCGATATGGGGGGATCTCAGCACACAATACTTATGAATCCGCGTCGGTAACGGTATCGGTCCCACGACTTTTGCCCCTGTTTTATTGGCCGTATCCACAATATCTAATGCCGACTGATCCAAAAGCTTATGATCATATGCCTTGAGTCTGATCCTGATTTTGTTGTTCATTATCATTATCAAAATCTCTCCACTTACTCGATTATTTCACTGACCACACCCGCACCAAACCACACCCGCACCAACTGTCCGGCCACCTTCCCTGATCGCAAACCGAACCTCTTTCTCCATCGCTATCGGCGTAATCAACTCCCCCGATATGCTCACATTGTCACCAGGCATCACCATCTCTACGCCCTCAGGTAACTCCAATATCCCCGTAACATCCGTCGTCCGAAAATAAAACTGCGGCCGATAACCACTGAAAAACGGCGTGTGACGACCACCTTCCTCCTTGCTCAATATGTATATCTCCGCCCGAAACTTCGTGTGCGGCGTAATCGTTCCCGGAATCGCTACCACCTGACCCCGCTCAACATCCTCACGCTTCGTACCCCGCAATAATAACCCCACATTGTCTCCCGCCTGACCCTCATCAAGCAACTTCCGAAACATCTCAACGCCCGTGCACACCGTCTTGACCGTCGGGCGAATCCCTACAATCTCAACCTCCTCACCCACATGAATAATACCACGCTCAACACGACCCGTTACCACCGTACCGCGACCCGATATGCTAAATACATCCTCGACCGGCATCAAAAACGGCTTGTCCACATCCCGCTCCGGCTCAGGTATATACGTATCAATCGCATCCATTAACTCAAATATGCACCGCGCCGCCTCACTGTCAGGATCATCACTCTCCAACGCCTTTAACGCACTACCACGAATAATCGGCGTGTCATCACCGGGAAACTCATACTTGTCCAATAACTCCCGTAACTCTAACTCCACTAACTCAATAAGCTCCTCATCATCCACCATGTCACACTTGTTCAAAAATACCACTATCCGCGGCACACCCACCTGGCGCGCCAATAAAATGTGCTCCCGCGTCTGGGGCATCGGACCATCATCCGCGCCCACTACCAATATCGCACCGTCCATCTGCGCCGCACCCGTAATCATGTTCTTAATGTAATCCGCATGACCCGGACAATCCACATGCGCATAATGACGA
This sequence comes from Deltaproteobacteria bacterium, assembly GCA_019309945.1. Classification (GTDB taxonomy): domain Bacteria; phylum Desulfobacterota; class Desulfobacteria; order Desulfobacterales; family JAFDFH01; genus JAFDFH01. The sequence continues at coordinate 236 of JAFDFH010000040.1, read as the reverse complement.
TTCTGCGTCTCATACTCTACATGCGCCGTCGCTATCGTTATCCCTCGCGCCTTCTCCTCCGGCGCCTTGTCGATCTCATCAAACGGAACAAACTCCGCTAAACCCTTGAGCCCCATATGCTTCGTTATCGCCGCCGTTAACGTCGTCTTACCATGATCAATATGACCAATCGTACCTACATTCACATGCGGCTTGGTCCGCTCAAACTTCTTCTTCGCCATCTTCTCACCCTCCCC
>JAFDFH010000039.1 GCA_019309945.1 Deltaproteobacteria bacterium | reverse complement strand
GCGGTCGTTGTCTTGCCGCAACCTCCTTTTTGATTGGCAATCGAAATAATCTTCATTTTTCCCCTCCTTTTTCAACCATGTGGGATTGACTTAATGGATATATAAAAGACCCATAATCAAAGCAATGGGATATGAAAGGTAGTTTTTTTCTGTGAGCCAGTGTTCCCAATAATTAACCCTATTAACCCTTTTTGCATGAAAAACATGATTCATAGGCAATGTCAAGAAAAATATACTACATTTTGTATATTAATTACAAAATTGCACAAGATATGGGAACACCTATGTAACACCTATGTAATTCTTTACCTATTTCACCGGATAATATCTTTACCGTTTCCACCGGTAAAACTAGACCATTTTATTCAAAATCATAAAATTTACACTATCTGAATTTGATTTTCGCCATATTGAAGTATTGCGCTAAAAATTTTGATAAGCGTATGCCTTCATGCTGAAGGTCCACCGGTCTTGGCTCAAACTCCTTAAAAATATTTATTGTCTTTACTTTTAAAAGGTTAAGGACTGTCTAGGTGTGTTGGTAGGCTGAATGGGGTATTTGATAGACGATTCAAGATCGGTTATGAAACGGTCCGGTTTCTATATCGGGGAAAATAGCAGTTTTCGTTCAAGCACTACCTAGTGTCCATCCATAAATGAGGATTTTTGTTTAAAATCAAGGCATGCGAAAAAAATAACCACAGGCATATGTTTGATATTCCGAGGACTGTTTTTTAAGCATAACGCAGATATTGGACAAAAAGACCATTTATGGATGGGCACTACCTATAACCCGGCCCAAGATCCACGTTTTCCATGATGAAATAAATAAGGGCATCCCATTTTCATTTGATGGAATGCCCTTTGGTGTTCTTGGAACAATTTGCTAAACAACGTTAACATTCACTGCGGAAGGACCTTTTTGCCCTTGCTCGATCTCAAAGGTAACCCGGTCGCCTTCATTCAGAGACTTGAAACCTGCCCCTTCGATCCCAGAATGATGAACGAATACATCCGGTCCATCTTCCTGTTCAATGAAACCATAGCCCTTTTTGTCGCTAAACCACTTCACAACTCCATCTGCCATAGTGCCGTCCTCCTTTCTAAAAATTTCTCATAATTTCAAACTTCAGGCTACCACTTTGGCAAATGGTTTTTCCCTCAGCACGAAACCGGCCCTTGATTTGACCCGGGCCTTTAATGATTATCAATAATCATAAACCGTGTTTTTGAAAAAATCAAATTAATTTTTATCCCCCGGCAAATTTTTTTAATGCTGGGGTTATAGGGTAGCGCGATGAAATCATTTTTTGCGGTTAAATTTGATTCTATATAGAATTTATGGTAATAAATTAAAAATTATTGTCCCTGCTAATTCATAATATTTTTCGAGTTAGCCTGCAGTAAATTATTAATCGGATAATGGTCTTTTTTTCAGACATTTTACGAGACCATCATAAATCAGGCTTAATCATGCTTATTAATGCAAAGGAAGGATGCCTGCTTTGAAGAAAGAGATGAATACAAAGGAAAAGATCCGATCCCGAGATCGTAAAATTGGTGAAATTCTCCTTGATGAAGAGCTAATTTCAAAAGATCAGCTTCAAGAGGCATTTAGAATTCATAAAGGACGCGATATTTACAAACCGATTGGGCAGATATTTGTAGATCAAAAGTTCATAACAAAAAAACAGCTAAATTTCCTCTTGGATCGTCACTTAAAACGCCCCAAGCTGGGTAATATTCTCGTGCGTTCAGGAATCCTTAGCGAACATGAGCTGGACATCGCTTTAGAACATCAACAAAAATCAGACCTTCGTCTGGGTGAGATCCTCGTGAAATTAGATTTTATCACCGAAGAGTTGATGAGAAAAACCTTATGTGCCCAGCTCAACATACCCTACATAAAATTAGAAACGACCAGTCTTGATCGAAGTCTCGTTAGAATTATTAATAAAAGCTATGCTAAAAAACATAACATTGTTCCAATCGCAAGAGTTGGAGATACGGTAACTTTGGCCATGGATGACCCCACGAGCTTCTGGTTGGTTGAGGAACTCGAAGCAACCAGCGGGTTAAATATTAATGCCGTAACTTCAACCCGTGCATCCATACAGGATGCATTTTATAGACTTTACGAGAATAAGGATTTGCTTTCAGGAGATATTGGTGTCGAATTGATTAAGGAAGATGATACTGATACTGCGATTATGGCCACCTATCTGGAGTCACACGATATTGTCAAAGCTGATGCTTTAATGAGTAAGATAATAAGTATGGGGTTGCAAAATTCGGCTTCTGATATTCATATCGAAAGTGGTGACCAGAATATCGCCGTTCGCTTTAGAATTGACGGGGTACTCAGGGAACCCGATTTTAGTTTTTTTCAAAACGATCTGAATAAGAATAGAAGACAAATTATATCAAGAATCAAAATACTTGGAAAGATGGACATTGCGGAAAGGCGACGGCCCCAGGATGGAAGCTTTCGGGCCCAAATAGTCAAGGATGGAAATGAATTTAAGATTGACTTTCGTGTATCCGTCATTCCTGGCTATTATGGCGAGAACGCCGTTCTAAGAATTTTAGATAACCGGAAGGCACCCAAAACAATTGATCAACTTGCCTTTTCGGAAAAAATTACCGAAAAATTACACCAGCTCCTTAAAAGAAACACTGGATTAATTCTTATCACCGGTCCCACGGGTTCTGGAAAAAGCACTACGCTGTATGGCGCCCTGATGACATTATATCGACCGGGTATAAAAATTCTAACGGCCGAGGACCCTATCGAATATGTTTATGAAAATATCACCCAATGCGAAGTCAATTATAAAATCGGCAATACCTTTGCCAATTATATCCGTGCTTTTCTGAGACAGGACCCTGAAGTTATCATGGTTGGTGAGATCAGGGATGCTGAAACCGCCGAGATGGCCTTCGGCGCTGCGCAAACCGGGCATCTGGTCTTGAGCACATTGCACACGAATGATGCAATTAGCTCAATCACCCGCTTGCTGGGCCTTGGAGTTGATCGCAATCTGATTACCTCTTGTCTATTGGGCGTGGTCTCCCAACGGCTGGTGAGGGAAATCTGTTCACACTGCAAAAAAGAATATGTACCTTCGGAAGAGCTTCTAAAAGAATTTTTCGAAACCCCTCCAACGGATATCCAATGGTTCAAGGGGCAAAAATGTTCTCTGTGTGATTATACCGGTTATAATGGGCGTATTGCACTCGCACAAATATGGATGCCCAATGAAAATGACGTTATACTTATAAATAAAGGCGCAGTTATTGATGAACTTCGAAAAAGTTCCTATCAAAGCACCGTTTTCATGTTAGAAGATGCTGTCAGATTATTACGCGATGGAAGAACTAACCTTGAAGAATTGATACGAGCGCTGCCATATTCACATATCTATGAATCCCGCCAAATTTTAAAATCAGAAAATCTGGGTTAGTTAGTGCTCGAACGAAAACTAGATCGTTTTTCCAAGTTTAAGGAAGGCGAAGATTTTAACCGCCCCGGTACGATCTTACGGACCTACCCAGGTTAAATGGCTTTCAGATTTCACAGGGCCGGCGGGACAGGCACGAATTATTTAAAACAGATCAATCGCTTTGTCATTGACACGTAGCACAATTTTTCCCTGCGGAGGAACCATAAGTACCACATCCGCATCACAGTGGCCGGATAGTTCAGGACATACGCGCCTTAACCGGGAAAAGTCAGACCTCTCCAAGATCGACTTTAGAACCTCAATCTGTTTTTCAAGCGACGGCCGGTCTTTGCCACCCTTGAAATAGTTTGAAACAGACCGGTTATAGAGCCTTTTCAATTCCGTTTCGACACAGTGCCGGCTCAAATTGAGTTTGATTTTCATGAGAATTTCGAATTCGCCCCCTTGGCAACTGTAACGGTAAAAACCCGCGCTACAAATGCCTAAAATGCCTAAAATGCGCTAAAGTGCCTAAAATTAAGGATGTTAATCATTATATAAAAAGAAGCTAAAATTCCAATTTTGAGTTAGCGAGCATCCCGTATCCAGTATCGGCCCAAGTGGGAAAAACGTAACTTCTCAAAAACTTATGGTTAAACCTACCAGCGGAGTCATCCGGTCATTTTTTTTAAAGCGGGCAACTGTTTGAAGCCGTTTAGGGCGGCTTACAGTGACCCGAACAGCATAAATTGTTGATTGTAGCCTGTTTGTGCTAAGCGATACACTCATTTTAGATCCCGTGCGCGGGTCACTGTTAGGCGCCCTTAACGACAAGTTTTGGCCGTATTGAAAAAAATTAGCGGATGGCGCAGCGGGCCTTACGGAATATATTGAGAAGTTACGAAAAAACGTAGATTTCAAACATCGACAACAAATTGTCGATAGCGCGCCGCTAAGCGCCTAAAAGGCGCCCCATGGGTGACAAAAAAAGCAACAAACTAAGGGGTCAATGATCATTTATAATTGACAAAAGGTCCGCTTGCAATTACTTATTCGCCTGTTCAATCGAATGATGAAGATAAAATTCTATTTGTGAGAAGGGGTGGGTCATGTATATTCCAAGATGTATGTTTTTCACTAAGGGGGTTGGCGTTGATAAAGAAAAATTAGCGTCGTTTGAGCTTGCTCTGCGCAACGCATCGATCGCCCATCTGAATTTGGTCATGGTTTCATCAATATTCCCACCCGAGTGTAAAATCGTAGATATTGAAAACGGACTGACATACCTTGAACCTGGTGAGGTGGTCCATTGTGTCATGTCAAAGGAACAGATTAATGAACCTGGCCGAAGAATCGTGGCAAGTATCGGTCTGGCACTGCCGGCGGAAAGTGGACAATACGGTTATCTTTCCGAACATCACGGCTTCGGACAGACCGAACTCGAAGCCGGTGAATATGCTGAAGACCTTGCCGCGTCCATGCTGGCCAATACCCTGGGCGTCGAATTCGACCCGGATAAGGACTATGATGAACGGCGTGAAGTCTATAAAATGAGCGGAAAAATCGTAGAATCCCAGCATTTCAGCCAGGCCGCGCTCGGGTCTGAAGGCAAACTCTGGACAACGGTGCTTGCCGCTGCCGTTTTCGTTAAATAGTGTCCGTCCAGAAACGAGGATTTTTGTTCGAGATCAAGGCCTGCGAAAAATTTTACCGCAGGCATATAGTTGATATTCCGAGGATAAAATTTTGAGCATAACGTAGAGATCGGGCAAAAAGACCGTTTCTGGATGGGCACTAAATAATGGACCAGCACAGCTATATTCCTTTTGGCGGAAACGAAATCCAGGTCCCGGGCATCGACACGGCCAGGATCGTTATCTTGCCGATCGGTTATGAAAATGCACCGTCCTATGGGACCGGCAGCGGAAAGGGACCTTACCACATCCTGGATGCATCCCTCCAGCTGGAATCCATCGACGAAGAGACCCTCATTGACTGGAGCTCTCTTAAAATCCACACGTTAGCGCCGCTGTCCCTTTCAAATGACCCTGAAAAGGCGGTCATGGCAATGCAAAAAGCGGCCGCAGCTATTCTTTCCAAACGTCTATTTCTTTTATCGATCGGCGGCGACCACGCCATATCCATAGGGCCCATCATGGCCGCGTCAAAAATTCATCCGGATATCGGCGTACTGCAGGTTGACGCCCATCTTGATTTGAGAGAAGAGTGGAAGGGCAGTAAATATAACCATGCCTGTGTCATGCGAAGGGTGGCGGAAGATATAAAAATACCCTTTGTCCAGGTGGGAATTCGCTCTTTTTCACAAGCGGAAGCCGATTATATAAAGCGCCGCAATTTAAAGCCTGTTTTTGCCCACGATATCGATCCCGGAGATCATAAATGGATAAACCGGGCCGTCAATGGGCTCCCTGAAAAGGTTTACCTTACCATCGATCTGGACGGACTCGATCCCTCGGTGTTACCCGGAACAGGCACTCCCGAACCCGGTGGGCTCTCTTACAGACAGCTTGTCGACCTGATAAAAACAGTCGGCCAAAAAAGGAAGGTTGTCGCGGCGGATATCACCGAGCTGAGCAAAATCGAAGGCTCGCATGTATCTGAGTTCACCGCTGCAAAAATTGCGACCAAGATTTTTGTGTATTGCCTATAAAAAATCGACCCATTCCCACCGGCTTGCCCCGTTTCTTTGAACGTATCTTAAATTTCCCGACGTTATGGCAAAATCCAATGTGTGCACGATTTGTTGTTGCGTATATTGGGTTGAACGTTCGATCCGGCCGACAAGGACTTTGAAGGCTTCCCGCTGAGATACGGGCTGGTCGCCACTGTGCCAGAAACCTTTTTGCTCGAGAATACTTCCCATCATCAGATCGTAAATGAGGACCGTATGTTCAAGGCGCTGTAACTGCCAGGCCTCCTCCGGTGTGGCTTCCCCCGATTCCATCCTCCGCTTAATTTCTCCGAGCCATTCGTCAAACTTGTTTTCCCACTCGACCACAATATCATCGAGCATCTTCCGATTGACCGTAGGTGTTTCTACAATTGCCCTGTTGGCATGATATTCCGACCAGTCATTGGAAAGAATCCGGATTCCGTAACTCTCACTTTTCTCCCGCACCTCGGTTCCAGGAAACGGCACCAGAAGATGAAAACCATGGTGGACACCCATCGTTTTGAGTCTTTTCCCGAAATCGACTGTCTCCTTCAATGTTTCCGGCGTTTCACCTGGAAGACCGAGAATAAACGAGACCTGAGGTGTTATACCGGCTGCAGTGCAAAGGGTAACGGCATCTATTACCTGGTTGAGGGAGATCCCCTTTTGTATCGTCCTGAGAATTTTTTCATTGGCCGATTCCACTCCAAAGCTTAGGGTATGACAGCCGGCTTCCTTCAGCTTATCCACCAGTTTTTTTGAAACCGTGTCCACTCGTGCAAAAGCAGTCCAATTTATCTCGAGTTTCCTGTTTACGATCTCATCGCAAACCGCCAGGCAGTGTCGATTGTCGGCCGTAAACAGATCGTCGGCAATGTTGATTTGATGGAAATTAAGGGTATTAACATATTCCATCTCATCGACAATTTTTGCAGGGCTCCAATACCGCACCCTGGGGCCCACCATTTTTCGCCCTACACAGAATATACATTTAAACGGGCATCCCCGGCTGGTAGTCATGCTGATGGGCATGCCCAGTGCTCGGTATCGCCCTAACGGGACCTGATGCCGTGCGGGCAAAGGAAGCGAATCTAAATCCGCCACCGGTTTTCTGATGCCGGTATGGACAATGTCGGCCCCATCACGATAAACGATACCCTTTACTTTATTCCACGCACACTTCTTCCCTGACGCTTCTGCCAATTCCACAATGGTCGCTTCGCCTTCACCCAGCACAATAAAATCCAATTCCGGAAACGCCTCCATTGTTGTTTTTGCACAAAAGGTGACATGGGGACCGCCCATCACCGTCAAGATATCCGCATTTATTTGCTTGACGTCTTGGATGATCTGAATGGCATGATCAAATGTCATGGTCACGGCTGTCATTCCTACAAAACGCGGGGCGAATTCTTTCAGGACGGCCTCAAAGCTGCTTTTGGTGTATGGAAAGACAACAAAATCGAGTAGTTTTACTTCTGCACCCGCCGCCTCAAGGGCCGCCGCCAGAAAAGCCAGTCCCAAAGGGGGCGAAGGTGTTTCAGACACGGGATAATAGGGGTTTACAAGTAGAAAACGCATTATTGAAATCCATTATTTTTAAAATCCCGGCACGCCGGTTTTAATAAATTCGTTCAAAGTCGGATTCTGCAGATGATTGGTATTTAGTATGTTGCGCTTTGGGTGGCAAGTTATTTTCATTTAATAGCGATCGTCTCTGGAGTAACATCTCAAAAAACTTATGGTTAAGCATACCAGCGGAGTCATCCGGTCTTTTTTTTCAAAACGGGCAACTGTTTGAAGCCGTTTAGGGCGGCTTACAGTGACCCGAACAGCATAAATTGTTGATTGTAACCTGTTTGTGCTAAGCAACACACTCATTTTAGATCCCGTGCGCGGGGCACTGTTAGCCGCCCTTAAGGGCAAGTTTTGGCCGTATTGAAAAAAATTAGCGGATGGCGTAGCGGGCCTACCGGAACATATTAAGAAGTTACGCTCTGGAACAAACCGGATAACCAGACAGATAAAAAACAGCCTTTTTGTTTCCCCTTCGTCCGGTTTGGATCTTGGAGCACAAAAAAACTGGGCCCGAAAAATATCTCCGGGCCCAGTTGAATGATTCTTGAAATGCTATTTTTAGAACAATCCGCTTACTTTACCGGTGTTGACATCCACATCGATCTTTCTGAAAGCCGGACTCGAACTCGTCCCCGGCATGAGGCTGATGGTTCCGGCGCAAGGACAGAGAAATTTGGCTCCGGAATAGATCAGCACGTTATTGATGGGAATGGTCCAGCCCTTGGGAACACCCTTAATGACCGGATCATGGGTCAGGCTCAGGTGCGTCTTGACCATCATGGTGGCATAATCGGCATACTTGGGATCGTCTTCGAGCATCTTGGCCTTGGCTTCAGCCTCAGGGCTCCAGGTTACACCGTCCGCCCCATAAACTTCTTTGGCAATCATGTCCACACGGTCCCTCAGTTTCATTTCGATGGGATACAGGAACTTGAAGTCGCCTTCTTCCTCGCATGCATCGCTAACGGCATCGGCAAGTTCCAGCGCACCCTCACCACCCGATAGCCAGTGATTCGACTCCGCACATCGGGCACCGGCTGCTTCGGCGTGTTTCTTAACTATCGCAACTTCGGCATCCGTATCCGTATAGAAGCGATTGACACACACCACCGGATTTATACCGGATTTTCTGATGGTATTAATATGGTGAACCATGTTCTCACAGCCCTTTTCCAGGAGTTCCAGATTCTCTTTCTGGTATTCATCAGGAAGGGCCTTGCCGGCTACAACCTTGGGTCCGCCACCATGCATCTTGAGTGCCCGGATGGTGCTGGTCAAGACGGATACGTGGGGTTTCAAACCGCTGAACCGGCATTTAACGTTCCAGAATTTCTCGAAACCGATATCCGCCGCAAACCCACTCTCAGTAACATGGTAGTCAAACAACTTCAGCCCTACCCGGTCGGCAATGATGGATGACTGGCCGACAGCAATGTTGGCAAAGGGCCCGGCATGAACCATGCATGGCTGATATTCCGCTGTAGACATAAGCGTGGGGTTAATAGTGTTGCGCATGAATGCGGTCATGGCGCCGCCCACTTCCAGATCACCAGTGGTCACCGGATTGCCGCTCTTGTCAAAGGCCAGGGTAATATCGTCCAATCGTTGCCTCAGGTCCGCCAGATCCTTGATAATGGAAAGAATCGCCATGCATTCAGACCCCACGGCAATCCCGAATTTGGACTGCATGGTAAACCCGTCGAAACGACCCCCCATGCCGATAACGATATTTCTCAAGGACTGGGCACAAAGATCCATGATCCAGCCCAGTTCCACACGGGTGGGATCGATGTTGAAACGGCGCATAGCGGTGAGTCTTTGCAGCTGTTCGTCGTTGTAATTGCGTTCGTGCTGCATACGGGCGGTCAATGCCACCATGGCCAGGTTGTGAGCATTCATGATGTCGTTGATGTCACCGGTTAATCCCAGAGAAAATTCGGTCATGGGAATCAAAAGGGAATTACCGCCGCCGGCCGCGGTTCCCTTAACGTTCATAGTGGGTCCCCCGGAGGGCTGCCTAAGGGCGCCGCCAACGTTTTTCCCACGTGCCCCCAGACCTTCCATCAACCCAAGGGATGTGGTACTTTTACCTTCACCCAAGGGGGTTGGGGTGATGGCGGTAACCTCGATGTATTTGCCGTCGGGTTTGTCTTGCAGGCGGTCAATAATTTTTAAAAAATCAAGTTTGGACAGCCTGCCCATGGGAAGGACCTCTTCCTTTGTAAGTCCCAGTTTGTCTCTCCATTCTTCTGGCGTCGGCATATTTTTTTCTGCTGCTTCGGAAATCTGCCAGTCAGCCATTTCTACTGCATTGTAAGCCATCTATCTAATCCTCCTCTTCGTGTATTTGGTTAACAACCATAGAAACCGGGGTGATTATCACCCGGGCTCCCTTATAATTGAATCCATTTTTTACCCATCAAAGTTGTCAAACTAAAATATATTCTGGCAACCGCAACTTTCTGTTAAAAATCAAAATCTTGAGTTTTGAGTTTTGTCCCATATCATGGGAAATTGGATATGGCAATAAAAATTTATTTCTTTTTATTGTCTTTTTAAATTGTTGTCAGACAAAAAAAAGCACCCCTGGGATCATGAAGTCTACAGACCATTTTGCAGCTGATTAAGTCTAAAATAAAAGCCTTTGCTTTGCATTAATTCATCATGGGTGCCGGTCTCGATGATTTGCCCCCGGTTGATCACGATGATGTTATCGGCGATACGAGCTGTTGAAAGACGGTGGGCAATAATAATAGACGTTCTGTTTTTCATCAGATTAAAAAGGGCCGCTTGAATCTTGCGCTCTGTCTCTGAGTCGATATATGACGTTGCCTCATCGAGTAAAATAAGGTCCGGATCCCTTGCAAAGGCTCTGGCAATGGAAATCAACTGGCGTTCACCACTTGAAATTGATGCGCCTCTTTCAGCGAGGACGGTATCCAGTCCATCGGGCAGCCGGCTTAAAAGAGGTTCGCAATTTGAGGCCTTTATAATGTGGGCAATCGCTTCTTCCGAAAGGTTTAGATTCCCCTGGACAATATTGTTTCTGATGCTTTCGGAAAATAAAAACGGCTCCTGCATCACCAGGGCCATCTTTGACCTTAAAACAGAAATATCTATATTTCTGATATCATGCCCGTTGATCAGCACCCGCCCCATGGACGGATCATAAAACCGGGGAATAAGGTTGATCAGCGAAGTTTTTCCTGAACCGGTGGGACCCACCAGCGCGATCGATCCCCCTGCACGGACACGCAACGAAATTCCTTTTAAAACCGTTTCACCTTCAATATAGTGGAATGAAACGTCTTCCATCACAAGTTCCGTAATTTTTTCCATAACCGGCACGCCGGATTCAAGATCCGGCTTACCTCCGGAAACAGGCAGGGGCAGTTTGTCCGTGTTATCAAGTAGTAAAAATAATCTTTCCGCAGATGCCATGGCATTTTGCATGACATTGTATTTTTCAGCGATGTCTCTGATCGGCCTGAAAAACATCCGCATGTAAAAGATGAACGCCACCAACGCGCCAAGGCTTATCTTTTCGGACAGAACGCCTCCCCCGCCGTAAAAGATAACAACAGCAATGGAAACCAAACCCAAAAGTTCGATGATGGGCATAAATACGGCGAAAATCCGAATCTGCCACATCCCGGCCAAGTAGTTTTCATGATTCAAATTTTTAAAATGACGGTAATTATTTTTTTCCTGCCTGAACACCTGAATCACTTCGATCCCGCCGATGGTTTCAGAAAAATGAGTATTGATCTCCGCAATCTTAATCCTCAGCACTCTGAAAGCATCTCGTGCCAGGCTTGAAAATTTAAAAGATGCATAAAGTACAAAGGGCAGCACTGTAAATGAAACCAGTGCCAGTTTCCAGTTGATGCTCAGTAGAACAACCGCGATTCCGATCAGTAAAAAAAGGTCCTTGAAAAGAAAAACAATAACGGAAGTGAAAAGTTCATGCATGTTTTGAACATCATTGGTCACCCGTGTTACCAGACGCCCGACTGGATTTCGGGTAAAAAAAGCGACCGACAGACTCTGAATATGATTAAAAAGGTGAACCCTCAGGTCGTGCATAATCATCTGGCCGGTGTATTCCATTAACATCACCTGGACAAAATTGAGGCCAAAGCTAAACAATATCAAGCCAAGCAGAACCCCTGCAGCCACACCCACCCCGGCATGGTCATTTTCCCGCAGGACGGCAAGATCCTCCGGGGCCAATTTTTTTAG
>JAFDFH010000279.1 GCA_019309945.1 Deltaproteobacteria bacterium | reverse complement strand
GCGGTAAATGCCATGTAGGCAAAGAAGGGCTTGCCATCACCGCGACCCTCATCGATGAACTGGATGGTCTTGTCGGTGTAATTCTTGCTGGAATAGAAGTCCTTGGGCAGTTTCTTCACCGGCCGCCCGTCTTCGGTATACGGCATCTGGGGTATCTGCCATTCAATGTTCCACCCGTCATTAAAATGGTCTCCTCCCCCAACAAGCGTCGAGAAATCACGTTCGAAACCACGGGCATGCGGGGTCTGGTCCGATTTAATGCCCAGATGCCACTTGCCGGCCATGTAGGTGTGATAGCCGTTGTCTTGCAACAGCTCGGCAACCGAGGCCACCCGTTGGTTGAGCACGCCTTCGTAGCCGGGTTGTCCCACCTGGTTGGGAGCGGTCATCTCGCCCATATTACCCAGGCCGGCAACGTGATTGTCCGTTCCACTGAGCAGCATGGATCGGGTTATAGAGCACGTTGGAGCAACATAAAAATCGGTATAGCGCACGCCCTTATTCGCCAGATTATCCAGCACCGGCGTGTTGATCTCGCCTCCGTAGCTCCCCAGGTCAGAGTAGCCCATGTCATCGGCAACGATAAGTAGAATATTAGGGCGTTTGCTCTGCTGAGCGGCCACGACGGTTCCTGTAAAAAGGCCCGAAATGGTTGAAATGATACCAAGGCATAGCGACAATGCGATGATACCCACACTCTTTAAGGGAGTGCGCCTCTCCATTCCTAAGCGGTTGTCATTTTTTGGGTGTCTCATGCCAGTTCCTCCTATTTTTAATCTTAAAAAAACTACTCTCTATTGTAGCCACATCAAAAGAACCACCGGAACCCAACCTCAAAGGTAAATTCACGGTCTGTAAGTTCTGAATTATCAATACCCCAACCGGGTTTGATATATGCGATTCTGCCCGGTGCCAGCATCTTGCCGAGTTCAACACCAATCCATGAGGAAAATTCTTTAGTCTTGAAATCGTAGATCGGCTGAAATTCGGGTAATAAAAAGAACCCTCCCCACCAGGGGCCCGGTTTCGTCAGGGGTTGCATGTAAAACCATTTTCCGACGTATCGCGACGTGTCCGGGGCGGAATCGTTCTTATAGACATCAAAGTAGTAGAGGTTCAACGCGGCGAAAAATCCATAAAAAGGCATGTCGAACACAAACGCCACTATCGGCGCGAACAAAAAGGCATCGCCGCCTAACGCATCATCGGTTGCCGTGGGAAGAACGAAATCCGTACCGAGCAACACCGAAGCATTCATTTTCCCTTCTTTACCGTACGTCAACTCTAAGGCTTCCGGTCTCCACAAAAACTTGAGATCTATGTCTCCCATGCCAATCGCATCGGTGCCTTGAGGAACTCCCGGAATATCGCTGAAATCACGGTACTGGGCAAGCGGCACTTCATAGAACATGCCAACCCGAGGGCTGAAGCCTAAAGTGCCGAACGCCGTCAGATCCTGCTGTACCGTTCCATTTTCCAATTCTGTGTAGCGATAATAGGGCATCCACTTGTCAGAAAATGAACGCGGATCGGTTCCGGTCGCATCTTCCTTGACGGCCTTTTCTACTTTCTCCTTTTTGGTCGCCCTTTTTACTTCTTTGAATTCTTCTATCTGTTCTTGAGATACCTCCTGCTGTTCCTGTCCTTCCTGGGCAACTGCCGCCGGCAGACTATAAAATGTGACCACTGCAACCGATAAAAGGATTAAAAGGAAATTGCTCAGCAACACATGTTTTTTGTAAGGTGCCTTCCCGAATATTCTTGATTTCTTCATAATTCTCCTCCTTTTTTGGCTAATTTGTTCTGAAAGGACCACACAACCCCATGCAGCCGGCCTCTCATCACAACCTCTTATAATATTCCCGGGCCTTGCCGGATCATCCTGAACGGATCTTTTTCACCAGTTCCAACCCTGCCTTTGAAGCGACGGAGTAAAAACTGATTTCAGGCTTTTTCTTCGCTGCCTCCATAACCGTCAGTATCTTGTGAAAGTCATCGGAACGGATATGTCTCTCCAAATCCTGCTGTGACTTCCACTTCTCCAGCAAAATCAACTCGTCATCATTTTGGGAGTTGCTGTAGAGCCCGCAATGGAGACACCCTTTTAGAACAGCGGTTGGGCCAATGATGGCATGAATTGCTTTCAGGATATTTAATCTGTCATTCGGTGCAACTTCGAGGCGCAATGTAAAGATAACCATACCAATACCTTTCACTCAGTTCCTTTTAATTCAAATTAGAACCGTTGTTGTGCGTACTGCCTGTCGACGAATAAGAAACATTATCGCAAAATATATGCCACAATAAAAAAGCGGCCTGGAGTATTCTCCAAGCCGCTGATAATAAATTGCTTTTTTTTCTATTACGGACTTTTTAAAAAATTAAAATGAGATGTTTTTTTCGCAATATTTTGCTATCTTTCGCAAATAATTGCGATTTACTTTTTGCGTTGAATCCCCAACTTTTTCAATCTCGCACGCAGGGTGGACTCTTTGAGCCCCAGAACTTCAGCAGCACCATTTCTGCCGCTGATTTTCCAGCCGGTGTCTTCCAGTATCTCCAAAATGTGATTTTTTTCGACCCTTTTAAGTGTCGTTGATTGAGTGGCTTCTGCATCTTCAAAACCCATCTGATCTAAATGAAGGGTCGTACCGGTACTTAAAATCATTGCACGTTCGACAATGTTCTTCAGTTCCCGTACATTCCCTGGCCAGGAATAGCTTTTTAGCGTATCCATAGCTTTTTTCGAAATCTCTATAATGGATTTGCCCATACTCTCCCCGAACTCTCTGACAAAAGACCAAACCAACAGGGGAATATCTCCCCGTCTTTCCCTCAACGGCGGTACGGTAATGGGAAAGACACTCAACCGGTAATAAAGGTCTTGCCGGAATCTTCCCGCGCGCATTTCCTGCTCCAGATTATGATTGGTTGCAGCAATCAGCCGAACGTCAGCGGTGACACTTTCGGCGCTGCCCAGGCGCTCGAACTGGCCGTCTTGAAGTACTCGTAGCAGTTTGGCTTGCATTTCCAGGGGCATATCACCGATCTCGTCCAGAAAAATCGTTGAGCCGTCGGCAGCTTCAAACCGACCAACCTGCCTGGACAGGGCGCCGGTAAAAGCGCCTTTCTCGCGGCCAAACAATTCGCTCTCAATCAGCGTAGCCGGCAGGGCGGCACAGTTCACCTTGATCATAGCTCGATCTTTACGTTGGCTTATATTGTGGATGGCGCGGGCGATGAGCTCCTTGCCCGTGCCGGTCTCTCCCAAAATAAGAACGGAGGTATCCTGTTTGGCTACCATTTTTGCCAGTTTGAGAACGCCTTTCATGGCATCACTGTCGCCGATAATCTCATCATGTCTAAACTGAACCACGATCTCTTGACGTAGATAGATGTTTTCCTGCGCCAGGCGGTCTTTCAACAGCTTTATTTCGTCATGGCGGTTTTGGAGTTCGATCTCTATTTCCCTGCGGCGCATGGCGCTCAGCATAATCTGTCCGATACTCTTGCAATACTCGATAATATCCTTAGGCCATTCATGGTCCGATTGAATCCTTGCCAAGGCAAAAACATCAACTCCCGAATCATCAATTTCCAGTGGTACTCCTACGCCGGCCTTTATTTTTGCGTATTTTAGGATCTCAATCAGATCAGGCAAAGGTGGACATTCATCGGGACAGCCATATACAATCGGTTCCCCTTGGGAGTAATGGGCGGCGAGGTGGGGATATTTCATTTTATACATCTCAGTTGTTTCTTTCTCGGAGATGAGATGCTCAGAACGCCATACGTTCCTCATTTCTATAATATCTCCTTGGAGAGATAATCGGTAAAACCGGACTGAATCCACATCAAAATATCTGCCTATTGCAGCAAGAGCCTCTTGAATGGCTTGTTCAAATTCAACTCCGATTAAACCGATGAATTTTGTGGAGATTCTGGAGACGAGTTCTTGGAACCGCAGCCGTTCTTCCTGAGCTTCTTCAGCCTGCTTGCGCTCAGTGATGTCCTTGGCGATGATGATCCCGACAGACTTTCCCTGTAGAAGGCTCGTGACGGATGTGCTTTCGGCAATGATCTTGGAGCCGTCTTGCCTTACCAATGTTATTTCAGCAGTAGGATTTCTTTTCCCCAACTCCAGGTTCTTGAGCCGTTCGACGACTAATTGTT
>JAFDFH010000278.1 GCA_019309945.1 Deltaproteobacteria bacterium | reverse complement strand
TACAATCAACAATTTATGCTGTTCGGGTCACTGTAAGCCGCCCTAAACGGCTTCAAACAGTTGCCCGCTTTGAAAAAAATTACCGGATGACTCCGCTGGTAGGTTTAACCATAAGTTTTTGAGAAGCTACATGAAAAGGTGGTTAGACGATGATGCCGTCCCGACTTGAAACATCGCTGAAGTCCGAACTTTTCGATGCCGAGGGTGAGGGCCTTCGCCAAAAAGCAAAGAATTATTTTGGGATCAAAATCGACCGTATCCGGACCGTTCATGTCCTCACCATTGACGCCGACCTTTCTGATGATCACCTGAAGACCATTCAAACCGAAATCTTTACAAACCCCGTTACACAGGTTTCTTCTTTTGATCCGCTTCCCATTGAATTTGACTGGACCATTTGGGTCGGCTACCGACCCGGAGTCAGGGATAATCCTGGAAGCACCGCTGTCGAGGCGATTGAAGATATTTTGGGATTAAAGCTGGGTCCAGGAAAAGCGGTTTATACATCAAAACGATACTGCGTTACCGGTACGGGTCTTAGCGCCAAAGACATGGACAAGATCGCAGGAGAACTTTTAGCCAACGACGTCATCCAGCAGTGGAAGATTTTTTCAAGAGCAAACTGGGATCCCCGGGTCGGGATCGGTTTGATCATCCCCAAAGTCATCCTCGATCATGAGCCCATTGTTTTGGCCATGCCGGTGGACAGCGATCTTTCCCTGAAAAAAGTCAGTGATGAACGGAATCTGGCCTTGAATCCAAATGATATTCCCACCATCAGGTCCTACTTTCTGGATGCCAACGTGCGGCTTGAACGAAGCCGGGTCGGGCTGTCAGCGCCCACGGATATCGAACTCGAATATATTTCCCAGGCCCGCAGCGATCATTGTAATCACAATACCTTCCGGGGGCTGTTTCGTTACCATGATCTTGAAACCGGTCAGAGGCAAATTGTAGACAACCTGTTTAAAACCTATATCGAAATCCCCACGCTGAAGTTAAAGGAGCAAAAGCCATGGGTGGTATCCGTGCTGTGGGATAATGCCGGGGCCGGGCGTTTTGACGATGACCACTACTACGTCATTACCGGCGAGACTCACAACTCGCCGTCCAACATGGAGGCTTACGGCGGTGCAATCACCGGCATTGTGGGTGTATACCGCGATCCCATGGGTATGGGCAAGGGCTCCAAACTGGTCATGGGCGGCTATGGTTACTGCGTGGGGCCTCGGGATTATGACGGGGCGCTACGGCCGCGTCTCCATCCGCGGCGTCTTCTGGACGGTGTGATCGAAGGGGTCAGGGACGGCGGCAACAAGAGCGGAATTCCAACAACTTTCGGACAGGTTTTTTTTCATCCCGGCTATCTGGGCAAATGCCTTGTTTTTGTCACGGCCGTGGGGATCATGCCCGCTCGGATAAACGGAGAACCGGCCGAGCAGAAGAAAACATCGCCCGGGGATCTGGTGATTATGTGTGGCGGCAGGGTTGGAAAAGACGGAATCCATGGCGTAACGGCCGCCTCCGAAACCTTTTCCGAGCATACCCCTGCCGGTCATGTCCAGATTGGCGACCCGTATACCCAGAAAAAGATGCACGATTTTCTTTTAGAGGCCCGGGACGAAGTCCTTATTGAATTCATTACGGATAACGGTGGGGGGGGGCTCTCGTCGTCTGTGGGTGAATCCGCCCGGTTCAGCAACGGTTGTGAGATTCAACTTGAAAAGGTTCCCTTAAAATACGAGGGGCTCGACCAGTGGGAAATATGGATTTCGGAATCCCAGGAACGCATGACTGTCGCTGTGAGACCCGAGAACCTCGATCGCTTTGTCGATCTTGCAAAAAAGCATGCGGTGGAGAGTACGGTCATCGGGAGATATACGGACGCGGGCAAACTTCAGATTACCTTTAACGGCAAGACCTGTGCCTATGTCAATATGGACCTGCTGACGTCCGGTTTTCCACAGTGGGAATTTGATGCGCAATGGCTACCACCGGACCGGCGCGGCCGGGTTGAACCGGTTCTCGGGGAGCCGGGGGACTATGAACGATTACTGACCGATTTGCTTGCCCGTCCCAATATTTGTTCCAAGGAATGGATCAATCGTCAGTATGACCATGAAGTACAGGGAACCAGCGTTATTAAACCCCTTGTGGGGGTGGACCGGGATGTGCACAGTGATGCGTCGGTGATCCGGCCGGTACTTGAATCGATGCGGGGGCTAGCCTTTGCCCAGGCGCTGCTTCCGACCTATGCGGCGATTGATGCTTACCACATGACGACTTGCACGATTGATGAAGCCGTGCGCCGGGTCGTTGCGGTGGGCGCAAATTTTGACCATATCGGCGGGGTCGATAATTTTTGCTGGCCGAATATTCAGTATCATCCCGTTGATAACCCTGACGGTAAATTCAAGGCGGCCCAGCTCGTGCGCTCATGTCAGGCACTGCGGGACATTTGCATGGCCTATGAAATTCCCCTGCTTTCAGGCAAGGACAGTATGTATGTCGATGGGCACCTGCAGGGAGCATACGGGGAAACCCATAAAGTTTCCGCCCTGGAGACCCTTCAGTTTTCGACCCTGTCGCTTGTCGATGACATCACCCAATGCGTGACCCTGGATTGTAAAGTACCGGGAGATTTGGTTTACCTTCTGGGTGCAACACGTAACGAACTCGGTGGATCGGAGTACTACGAGGGGTTTGGGTATATCGGCCTGAATGTACCCCGGGTACGCCCGGATCGGTTTGCGTTGATTTACCGGGCCCTGGGCCATGCCATTGCAAACGATTGGGTTGCCTCAGTCCACGGAATCTATCGTGGTGGTCTGGGGGTACACTTGGCAATGGTTGCCATGGGAGGCAATTTGGGCCTGACGGTTGATCTAAATCTTGTGCCCGCAGATGATCTTGCGCGCGACGACGTGATTTTGTTTTCCGAATCGGCCGGTCGTTTTATCGTGACCATCGATCCCGGAAACCAGAGGGCCTTCGAAGCGATTTTCAAAGGGCTTCCCAGCGCTTGTATCGGAACCGTGACCGGGGAATCGGATCCCCGGTCGGATTCAAAGCCCGGCCTCAAGATCAAAGGAATCACGGGAAGCACCATCGTTGATATCCCCGTTACGGATTTAAAAATGGCCTGGCAGCAGCCTTTTCAGGATCTGGTTTGAAGATTGATTATCGGCGATTAGCAGGATTTTCCGGTTAAGCCAATGGTATTGAAACTTGAATAACAAATGACCTATGATAAACAATAAAAAAAAAGTAAATGCGCTTATTTTGACCGGATATGGTTTAAACTGCGATCATGAAACTGCATATGCCTTCGAGCAAGCGGGCGCGAATGCCGTCCGGATTCATATCAATTCCCTGATCGAAGGTGCCGTCACCCTAAAAAATTTCCAGATCGTGGTGTTTGTAGGGGGATTCAGTTGGGGGGACGATCACGGTGCAGGTGTGATTCAGTCGGTCCGCATGAAGATAAATATCGGGAATAAGATCGTTGAATTTATAGAAAATGGGAACCTCGTACTCGGGATTTGCAACGGATTCCAGACCCTTGTCAATTTGGGGCTTTTGCCCGGTTTTGACCAGGATTATCAAACGCGATCGGTTGCGCTGACCTTTAATGATTGTGGCAATTTCAGGGATGAATGGGTTCGGCTGAAGGTCAATCCCGCGTCCCCCTGCGTGTTTACCCGGGGACTCGCTTTGATAGAACTCCCGATTCGGCACGGTGAAGGTAAATTTTATTCCGAAGATACCATTATCCAGCGACTTTTCGATCATCACCAGATCGTAATCCAATATGCCCTGCCGGACGGCGAGCCTGCCAAACAAAAGTTTCCGTTTAACCCCAACGGCTCCATCTATGATATTGCCGGAATATGTGATTCCACCGGTCGGGTTTTCGGCTTGATGCCCCACCCGGAAGCCTTTAACCACTGGACCAACCATCCGGACTGGACCCGGTCCCGGGAAAGGATGAAACGCCGGAGGGGTGCAACCGATCCCCCCGGTCCCACCATCGGTATTCGCATGTTTCAAAACGCAGTGGCGTTCATGCAATCGTAAAAAAAATAAGCGAGATGATCAGGGGTGTAAAAAGATTTTATCTGAGTGTAAAAACTTTTAATATCCATACTGAATTCATGAACGATGGCTTGATTTGA
>JAFDFH010000277.1 GCA_019309945.1 Deltaproteobacteria bacterium | reverse complement strand
AATATGGAAGAAAGAATGTTTGAATAGTGGGTTTGGGATAATGCAATGATGGGTTAAAAAACAAGAACAATTTATCGCCGATCATCAGCGCAGCCCCAGACTGCTCATGATGGCTTCATCAACTTTTTTTATAACATTATCAGATAGTTTAGTTATTCTTGGGGCTTTAAGCCGTTGCTTATCAATTGTTCGGATCTGTGATAAGTTTACAATTGAATCTTTTCTTAATCCTTTTCCTTTTTTGATGGTAACACATATGGGATAAGATGCTTTTTTTTCGGAGTATTCGATAATTATCGCAACAATAGTCGTAGGTGAGTACATGTTTCCGATATCGTTTTGAATTACCACCACAGGTCGCGTCTTGCCCGTTTCATGACCTTTCACCGGATCAAGGTCCGCATAATATACATCGCCCCTTTTAATCATCAGACTACTATCATTTTTACATTTTAAAGATTTTCGGCATCCGAATATTCAAAATCCTTTGAAATTTCCAGGTTCTCTTGTGCCAGGTCCAGGTAAGCGTTTTTCATTTTTTCTTCAAATATTTTTTTTTCAATGCGTCTTAGCTCTTGCTCAATGGATTCCCGAACCAACACCGACATCTTTTTGCCTTCGATGGTAGCTGCCCAATTGAGTTTATCTTTCAACTCAAAAGGAATTTGAACATTAAGTCGGACTTTTTTTGATGATATATTTTGATGCATATAATCACCCTTTCTTGTTCAATTTTATGACATATAAATATTTATCAATCCTGTGACTCAAAGTCAACCCCAAAAAAGAAAACCCTTGTTTTAAATCAATATCGCCAGGTATTTTAAAGTATGATATGGTATGGTAAAATACAGGTATTTTGATTTGAAAATTCATACTTCAATCGTATCTTATGATTTTGGCAGATTTCACAATGACAAATACATACTTTTTTTGTCTTTATTTTTTTTTGGATAGCGTACCTCAATCTAAGGTTTATGGTAAAAGGAGAATATAATGGCTTTGGTTGAAATCGACAACATTTCTAAAAATTACCAGATGGGGGCGATTCAGGTGCCCGCCCTCAGAAACATAACCCTTTCTATTGAGGAGGCCGCCTTCGTATCTTTCGTGGGTCCTTCGGGAAGCGGGAAGACCACCATGCTGAACATTATCGGATGTTTGGACAAGCCTACGAAGGGAAAAATTATCGTAGACGGAAAACAAATGAATGATCTGGATCGCAAACAGAGCGCGCTCTTCAGGGGTTCCGTTTTCGGATTTATCTTCCAGGCCTTTAACCTTTTTCCGGTGCTAACGGCCTATGAGAACGTGGAATACCCATTGGTGATGATTAAAAAGGAGCCGGCCTCAAACCGTAAAGAGCATGTTCGGAAAGTACTTGAAGCCGTAGGGATGCTCGAACAGAAAGATAAACGTCCTGACCAGCTTTCAGGAGGCCAGAAGCAGCGGGTCGCTGTGGCCAGGGCCCTGGTGACCCGTCCGAAACTGGTACTGGCCGATGAACCCACGGCCAACCTTGACCGCAAAACCGCAATAAACGTGATCCATCTTATGCGCGACATGCGGGATGAATTCAACACGACCTTCATCTTCTCGACTCATGATCCGGGTATTATGGAAGCCGCGGAGATCATCCACACCCTTGAAGATGGCCAACTTACGCACTCTTCACGACGTCCCTTAAGTGGAAAGGAAGGGGAAAAATGATTCGAATTTTTAAAATAGCCGTTCGCAATCTGATGCGCTACAAGCGACGAACCCTGCTCACCGCTCTGCTGATCACCCTGGGGGTACTGATGGTCATTCTTTTTTCAGGCCTGTCCGGATCATTCAAGGCCATGATGATCGGCCAGATTACCGATGCCAACCTTTCCCAGATTCAGATTCATAAAAAAGGGTATGTCGCTTCCATGGACTCAATACCCTTGAACCTCAATCTAAATCGTAAAGGCTACACCAAAATCGAAGATGTTCTCAAAAGTCATCCCTCTGTTGACGCCTGGGCGCCAAGGATAAAGCTCGGCGCCATGCTGAGCAACTATTCAGAAACCACTAACATCCGGCTAAATGCCATTGATCCGGAAAAAGAGGTAAAGGTGTGTCCCGCCGTGGGGGACCGGATGACATTCGGGGAAAAGGATCAGCGCAAGGAACTGATCCGGCCAGGTGAAGTCATTATTCCGGACAAACTGGCCAAAGGGATGAAAATCCGGCAGGGAGACACAGTGGTGCTGGTTGCCAACAACAAGGACGGTTCGATTAATGGCTTGAATTTTATTGTAGCAGGCATCACTGAGACTGTTGTCGGTCCCCAGGGTAAAGAAGGTTATATGCATATCAAAGACGCCCGCGCCCTGCTGCGTATGGAACAACCGGAGATCACGGAGGTGGCCGTGCGCCTAAATGATTTCAATTTGCTGGACCCTGTTTATGAAGACCTCAAATCCGCACTGGATAAATTTAAAAACGAAAAGGGCCAACCGGCTTTTGAAATTCACACCTGGGAAAAACTTTCCCCCTTTTATAATATCGCCCGAATGATCGATCTCATGTCTGCAAGCATGAAACTCATTATGATTTCAATTGTGCTGATTAGTATTTTAAACGTCATGATCATGTCTGTGTATGAGCGGGTTAGAGAGATCGGTACCATGGCCGCCATTGGAACGACGCCCGGCAAAATCATGGCCCTTTTTTTGACCGAAGGGTTTACGCTCGGGCTGATCAGCATAGTAGCCGGTAATATTATCGGTCTTGGGGGGATTTTCATTCTGAATATCTACAAAATCCGGTTTTCTTTCGGCCAAAATGACAACCTGCTTTTGGAGCCCTCCGTCAGTTTTACCGAATTGTTATGGCTGGCGGCCATTGTATTGCTTATCTCCGTTTTTGCCAGCCTGCAGCCGGCCTATAAGGCCTCGAAGATGGAACCGGCGGATGCCCTGAGGCACGTGTAATATTAACAAAACACACATAATTTGGCAACTACTCAGGTTGATAGGCTGAAGACTGAAGACTGTTAGGAAAAAGCGCATTTTAAAGCCATGTTTGATCAAGAATCAGATATTTCCGCCAAAGTACGGCAATCGCGCTTTTCCGACCCCTTCAGCCTTCAATCTAAACAGCTTCGGCCTGACTACGTGAGTAGTTACATAATTTGCAAATAAAGTACCAACGGAGGAAAAAGATGATAAAGTCACTATCGATAATTCTGACGTGCCTGTGCCTTGCCGTACCGGCGTCAATCCTTCAAAAGGTGGATCGCAACCTGAACCCCGAAGCCTTTGAGATGTATCGTAAGCTGATCAATGTTGAGCCGGACGGCTCGAAAAAAGAGTTCATCATGTATTCGGTCAAAAAAGGCCGTGACCGGATCGCATCCGTTTTTTTATCCCCTGCCAGTGAAAAAGGACGGGCCACCTTGCGGGTGGGGGAAAACATGTGGTTGTACATTCCGAACGTGGGTAAACCGATCCGCATCACCAGCCTCCAGTCGGTAACCGGAGGAATATTTAACAACGCTGATATCATGCGGCTTGACTACAGTGCCGAATACAATTGCGAAAAAATGGAGCGGCGGGAAGACCTCCGGGTACTTCATTTAAAAGCCAAAACCAGATCCGTTGCCTATGACAGCCTTAAAATGTGGGTGGACGATCAGAAGCTTCTTCCTGCTAAAATCGAGTGTTTTGCTTCGTCCGGAATGCTGATCAAGACCCTTTATTTTAAAAAAATCCAAGATTTTGGCGGCGGCCTTGTTCGTCCCGCCGTGATTGAGACGGACAGCCCGCTGCATAAGGGCTATAAATCGATCATGATCTTTGCCAAGATGAAGCAAAGAGACCTTCCCGATGAAGCCTTTACCCTTAACTTTTTATCAAGAGTTGAAAGCCTACGATGAAAAAAACGCTGTTTGTTTTTGGCGTGTATATGGTGGGCTGGTTTTTAACTTGTTTGCAACCGGTTTTTTGCCAGGATGACTATCAGTTTGATCTGTCGGAAATTGAAAAGGAGATCGAAAAAAAGCCATATTACATCGGCGGCTTTCTTGAGTTCAGACCGGTTCTTTGGGGGCTGGATCAGGACTCTGCCTTTTACCGGATCAGATTCTTTGATCAGGACCGGGGGTCAACCCTGGAACAATACAATTTTGGACTTCGCCTGGAGGGAAGCTATCAGAAGGGCCTTGCCGGTCTTTATTTCAGAACCGACAGCCTCTTGCGATACGACTATCAGGGATGGAACGGGGATATGGCGCTCCTGGAAGGCTACCTATCCTTAAAACCCAACCCGAGATTTACCCTTAATACCGGCAAAGAAGTTGTCCAATGGGGCAAGGGCTATGCCTTTAACCCCGTTGCCTTTGTTTCACGCCCCAAAGACCCTGACGACCCTACCGAGGCTTTGGAGGGCTATTATGTTGTAGTGGCGGACCTGATTAGGAGCTTTGAGGGTCCCTTAAAAACGCTCGCCTTCACACCGGTAATCCTCCCGGTTACAGAAAGCGTTAACGACGATTTTGGTGAAGCGGAGCACATCAATTTCGCCGCAAAGCTCTATTTTCTTTTCTGGGACACCGACATGGATCTGCTGTTTCTTACCGGGGAGAGCCGAACCCCACGGTATGGTTTTGATTTTGCGAGGAATATCAAAACAAACTTTGAAATTCACGGTGAGCTGGCATGGATCACCGACTTTAAAAAGAAATCCATAGACAGCCAGGGAAGGCTCGCCACCGAAGAGTCGGATGTCCTGCAAGCCCTTTTGGGTATCCGCTATCTAACATCCAACGAAACCACGCTCATCGTTGAATACTATCACAATGGCGGAGGAATTGACGAGAATGACGCCGGGAACTTTTTCCGGTCTGTTGATCGGGCCTATGACACGTTTCTTGCCACTGGCGACAGCTCCGGGCTCACCACGGCAACCCAATTATCGCAAGACACACTGGCCACTGCAAAACCAATGCGAGACTACCTCTATTTGCGAGCCAGCTGGAAGGAGCCTTTTGATATCCTTTACTTCACGCCTGCCGTTACTTCAATTATTAACTTGACCGACCAGAGTTTATCCTTGACTCCCGAACTTCTATACAGCCCCATAACCAACCTGGAATTAAGGTTGCGCGGCGCATTTTTGGGGGGACCTAGAAATACCGAATACGGCGAAAAACTGAATAATTATAAAATAGAATTGAGGGTCCGATATTATTTTTAAGAATATGACGATCATAAATCTGACCCTTGAGGCGGCCGGATAACCAAAATGAACAAACGACTGGGAATTTAACCCAACCGATTTCAATACATTTATCAAGTTTTGTAACTTCTCAAAAACTTATGGTTAAACGGTTAAACCTACCAGTGGAGTCATCCGGTATTTTTTTTCAATGCGGGCAACTGTTTGAAGCCGTTTAGGACGGCTTACAGTGATCCGAACAGCATAACTTGTTGATTGTACTCTGTTTGTACTAAGCGCCACACTCATTTTAGATCCCGTGCGCGGGGCACTGTTAGGCGCCCTTAACGGCAAGTTTTGGCCGTGTTGAAAAAAATTAGCGGGTGGCGTAGCGGGTGGCGTAGCGGGCCTACTGGAACATATTGAGAAGTTAGCAAGTTTTCATTTAAATCTATGGAGTAAAGGAGTAAACATCGTGCTCTGGAAAAAAATATTGATTGTAAGCGCTGCAGTGATCGTGATTTTGGTCATGACGGTTTACGTATTTCTGTCTTTTTTCGATTTTAACAAATTAAAGCCTGTGATTTCCCGGGCAGTTAAGGATGCCACCGGTCGAGCGTTGACCATCGCCGGAGATATTGATGTCAGGTTCGGTTTTACATCAACCCTTAGCGCCGAAGATATCAGTTTCCAGAACGCCCCATGGGGATCACGACCGCAACTGGGTACGCTCAAGCACTTGGAAGTAAAGGTAAAGCTATTACCGCTGATCCTTGGGAAATTCAAGTTTACCCATTTGGTTATTACAGAGCCTGATATTATTTTCGAGATCAATCCTGCAGGAAAATCCAACTTTGAATTTGAGACTCTCGGTGGGTTTGACTATACAACTTTACCTGTCCTGATTTTTAACGATGTGAACATCGAAAATGGCTATTTTACTTACCGCCAGGGACCGGCCGACAAGACTTACACGGTAAGATTGGATCGCATAAATGCCGTGATACCAGGCCTTGACAAATCGATACAGCTGGATTTTAGGGGAGCTCTTGAAGATATTCCTCTCGCTCTTAAAGGAACCATTGGCCCGATCTTGGCCTGGATCGATCCCGGCCATCCGTTGCCTGTGGATTTGAAAGCTACGGCCGGCAGCGCGTTTCTCAATGTTAAGGGAGAAGTTCGTGATCCTGTAAATTTCAAAGATTTCTCTTTGGCCATTACCGCCGGAGGGCCATCAACCCTTGAAATCACTGGAATGGCCGGTGTGAAGGACGTACCGGAACTAGGGGCCTTTGAGCTTGAGGCCCAAGTTGCCGATTCAGCTCCAAAAATCTACAAAATCTCCTCTTTCAAAATCGCTTTTGCCGACATCGATGCAGATGGATCTCTTGAACTGGATCTATCCCAAAAAATACCCCGGGTGAAGGCCAATTTGTCCTCGCAACAATGGGATCTTAGGCCTCTTATGGCTACATCCGAAAAAAAAGAGACTGCCAAAAGTAAGCCGAAAAAATCCGATGAAAAAAAAGACCGGGTGTTTTCAAGAACGCCCTGGCCCCTGGATGCTCAAAAGGTATTAAATGCGGATATCAAGATTCGTAACAAGCAAGTGTTGCTGCCGAACCTGGCGCTCAATGACGTAATGATCGACATCTTGCTTGAGAATGGCAACCTTGCGGTAAAGCCGATTAAATTTATTATTGGCGGCAGCTCAGCCGACGGTCAATTTAAATTGAATCTGCAGCAGGAGATTCCGAAGCTGGCCGTCGCGCTTAAAATCGATCAACTCGACCTCGCCCCCATGCTTGATCAATTGGGATATCGAGACACGCTTGAAGGTAAGATGGATGTAGACCTAAATCTTTCCGGCAGCGGTAGGTCATTAGCAGACCAGATGGCAGGCCTTAATGGGGAAGTCACGATCAGCATGGTTGACGGCAGCACTGAAAGCAAGCATCTGGAAAAACTTGAAAAATATTTGGGTACGAATGTGTTAAGGATGCTCAATCCATTTGAACGCCAAGATCCTTACATGCAAGTAAATTGTTTTTTCAACCGTATCGGAATTAAAGACGGCCTTGCGGATTGCAAACTCCTGCTGGACACTGATCAAACAAGCATCATCGGGGCCGGCGAAATTGACCTGAAAACAGAAAAGTTTAATCTCGGAATTAAGCCATTTCCTAAAAAAGGCACCGGCATCGACGGTGTCGGCAAGCTAAGCTTCAGTTTTAAAGAG
>JAFDFH010000038.1 GCA_019309945.1 Deltaproteobacteria bacterium | reverse complement strand
CATATAGCAGACGAGTCGGCGGTTATGACCTATGCCCATAGACTCTGGGATTTCTTCCGTGGTCTCTTTCTCGTCTCCTTCTCGACAATTTTTGACCTTTTCAAAATTAATGAAGATTTTCATTGCTATTTAGATGCTTTAACAGACGCTTTAAAAGGTGTTACCCCATTTCAGGGGTGCGAAACTTGAGTTATTACATATATCGCATAATCCACAAAAAATCAAAAGGCAAACCTTGAAAAAAAGATTTGCCCTTATTGAAAAACGATATCACAACAATTTCAAGGCTCTGATATTTACATTTTCATAGCAGATAGTCCAACAGTCATATTTTTGCGATACCTTTTGAATGTGTCAGAAAATCATACGCTTGATACTTGGTCGTTATTGCAGGTATCAAGCCGCTGGCTGGTTTCGTGTAGATTCGCTTAACTGTCTGAGTAAATTAGAACGCGTTAAAGCGAACAATAAAATCAAAAGAGCTGTGAACCGCTTTAAGGTCGCCCTCGGAAGCTGCCCACAGCTCTTCACCCGCTTTTCTCATAAAGAATTTGTTTTGGTTGTTAATCTGTTTTATGAAAAATTCATTACTTGAAGTAAAGAAGCGATTCTTTGCTCAGACCTTCAATGATGCTCCGCCCATCAGCCAATGCACTTTGTTTGACCAGGTCATATTCACCAAATGTAATTGCGTCTGTCATGCATACCTCGGCACAGACCGGCAATTCACCTGCATGGGTCCTGTCGGAACACAAGTTACACTTATGGGATACCCCCGCCTTTAGGTCGAACTGGATGACATCATAGGGGCAGGCCTGTATGCACGCAGAACCACAGCCAAGACACCGTTTCGCCTCCTCAATCACCATCTCCTCAGTGAGTCCGAGCTGCACTTCATCAAAGTTGCTCACCCGTTCTTCAGGCTTCGCAACCGGCATTAAAGCGCGTTTGGCCGGGTGATATTGCTCTTTTTGTCCTGCGGCCGTAACAGCCCATTCTTTTTTGCGACCTTCCAGAAGATCTTCACCTCTGATAAACCGGTCGATTGATATTGCGGCTTCCTTTCCTCCGGCAATCGCCTCGATAACCGTTCGAGGACCTGTCACCGCATCCCCACCGGCAAAGATATCATGATCATCGCTTTGAAACGTTACGGGATTGACCTTCATTGTACCCCAGTCCGTCAGCTGGCATGCACACTCGGGCGTGAGACAGGCCCAGTCCGTTTCCTGACCCAAGGCGGTTATAACGTTATCCACTTCAATCGTAAATTCCGACCCGGATATCGGTTCGGGAGTTCTTCTCCCACTTTCATCCGGTTCACCCAGCTGCATCTTTACACATTCGATCTGCGTAACACGCCCGTTTTCCCCGATGATTCGGACCGGCTGGGTCAGGGTGTTAATGGGAATACCTTCATCCCGGCATGCATTAATTTCTTCGGCAATTGCCGGCATTTCATCAAGGCTGCGCCGATAGATGATGCACGCTTCTGTTCCGCCGAGCCGTCGGGCGGACCGGGCCGCATCCAAAGCTGAATTACCGCCGCCGATAACCGCCACACGTTTTCCAAGTTTCGGTGCTTCTCC
This sequence comes from Deltaproteobacteria bacterium, assembly GCA_019309945.1. Taxonomy (GTDB): domain Bacteria; phylum Desulfobacterota; class Desulfobacteria; order Desulfobacterales; family JAFDFH01; genus JAFDFH01. The sequence continues at coordinate 12,165 of JAFDFH010000038.1, read as the reverse complement.
AAGGTTTACCTTCCTGAGAAAATCGATATCCGAATGAACACCTTCCAAATCCTCTCCATCTACACCCAGAGTCTTGCACTCCTGGGCACCGATACCGATAAAGAAGGATTTGTATCCTTGCTGCCTCAGTTGCTCTATTGTCACATCTTTGCCGAATTCCACACCGTTCTTCATATCGACTCCCATATCCCAAATGATCTGGATCTCCGCTTCGATGAGATCTCTGGGAAGACGATATGAGGGGATGCCGGTCGTCAACATCCCGCCGGCGACGGTCTCTTTTTCAAAGAGGGTCACCGAATACCCTTCACGCGCCAGAAAATAGGCACAGCTCAAACCAGCAGGGCCTGATCCGACAACTGCCACCTTATCATCTTTCTTTTCCTTGATATCCGGGACATAGCGCGTTTCCACATTTAAGTCCAAATCCGCCACAAATCTTTTGATCGCATTGATCGCTACCGGCTCGTCAATTTCACTCCGATTACAATTTGATTCGCAGGGATGGTCGCAGACTCTTCCGCAAATAGCAGGCAGGGGATTATCCTCCTTCATCAGCTGTAAGGCTTCCTGAAATTTTCCTTTGGCAGCCAACTGAACGTAGCCTTGAACATTCATATGTGCCGGACAGTTTACTTTGCAAGGTGATGTCAAACTTTTATCAGCGGTCAGTTCACCTTCAACCGCATTGCATCCATTGCAAGTATCTTTATCTATGTATACGACGCCCGTCTCCGGATCTTTACTGATTGCCCCTTCCGGACACGCATTCACGCAATTCGGAGTATTGCAATGTTGGCAGGGAACGACCCAGGTATCCACCGCCAGATCCGGAAATATTCCCTGGATGCGGCTCTCCACCCTCAAGTAATACGGTATTTCATTCGGCATTGCCGTCGCATGATCAACGATTTCATTGTAGTTCCTGCATGCCACGATGCAGGTGCGGCATCCGATACACCGGTTCAAATCTATCATTAGGCTTAATTGTTTCATGTTTTTCCTCCTTTACTTCACGATGCGGACGCGTGTTGAAACGTGTGATTCACCGCCGACCAAGTCCTGCCACTCCAGAGTAGAACCCGAATCCGGCACCAAGAGGTTGTCACTGACGCCTTCACCAACTGTTGCGACCCGGCCGACCGTGGATCCAAAACCGTGCGCCAGTCCCAAACAATCGGGGCGAATCCCCTCTGTAAGATTGACCTTTACCTGAAGGCTGCCGCTCGAAGATTCCACGGTCACGGTGTCTCCTTGAGATATGCCGAATTCTTCGGCCGTTGCTGGATTCACCATCAGCGGATTTTCATGTTGTCCCGACAGGCTGTCCCGAAGCTGGGGATTGTTGTGGGTCCATTGCCCTGACCCTGAATGAAAAATTGTGCGATAAGAAATGAGGATAAAGGGATATTCTTCAACATTCACCCGGTATTCAGCAGCAAGATCGACCCGGGGCAGTGCCTGGTTCCCTGGGGCTTCTTCAAGGTCTTCCCAGTAAAGATGAATTTTCCCGCTCGGCGTACCGAAACCACCTGTCTTTTCGTATTTTCTAAATCCTATAGTGCCGGGTGACCAGAGCCCGCCAATTTCTTGAAGTTTCTTAACGGAAAGCCCCAATGCCTCAAGCTGTGTGTCATAATAGGCGATATCGTCTTCAAATTGAAAGTATTCCGGTACCAGTCTCTTGCCCAGTTCAATAAAGATCTCATTGGAATGCCGGCATTCACCGCGGGGTTCGACAACCGGCTGGCGCAATGCCACCCCATGGCCAAAGTTGTACCACCACGGCATATAAAGCAGCTCCCATCGCTCAAAGTAAGATTTGTCCGGTAAAACCAGATCCGCATGTTTAGCGGTGTCAGACATCATAATCTCAAAACTGACAAGCAGCTCCAGTTTGTATTCGCCGTTCTCATCCTTCTCACGGACCGCGTCTTGCCAGTCATTCTGGCCCATCTCCGTTAAAGCCGGGTTGGCTTCAGAGGTAATCAGGACTTTGAGACCGCCGTTTCTGATGGCCTGGGCTTCGTACCAGGTCGGCTCCATAATAAACTGGTAATATTCAAATTTATCTCTGTCCGGCCCGGTGCGATGCCACCCCAGTTCATGCAGATCCGGCCCTTCGGGCACAGGCTCCACCGGCGCTAGTGAAACCAGATCCGGAAGCGGCTGCCCCCCGGGATTGTCAATGTTCCCGGTAATCGCCAAAAACATGCACCACGCATGTGAGAAATCGAGTGCATTGCCGAGCATGACACCTTTGAAACTGTCCACGCCGACAGAGGGCGCCTTGGCGCATTCTTCAGCCAACTGCTTTATTGTTTCTGCGGGAACATCACAGATTTCACTCATCTTTTCAGGTGTTTTATCCGCCACATACGCCTTTATTTTTTCAAAGTCGCCTTCGCGTATCCAGTTTTCCACAAAATCCTTGTCATACAGGTCACTGGCGATAATATGCTGCATCATTCCCACAAAGAAAGCGGTATCGCCGCTGGGCTTGATCGGGATCCATTGATCGGCCTTTGCCGCCTCCGTCGTAAAGATGGGATCGATAACAACCAGTTTTGCGCCGCGTGCTTTCGCATCGAGAATATCATTTGGAATTGCGGCGTCTTCCAGCCCGCCAAAGGCATGTCTGCCTGCCATGATCATGATCCCGCCTTTAGGCACCGTAAACCAGGCCGGTGGGATATGATGGTTCGGCACTCCCCCCATGGACTTGATGAACGATAGGATTTTGGCGGAATCACAATGGGGAAGCGCCGTGTTGATAAACCCGCCATAGGCATTCAGAAAACGCCACTTCGGATCCGTAATACTGTGGGGAAAGAAGTTCGCGGTCAGCTTGTGAGCGTCCCCTCGATCTTTCAGATCATTGAGTTTTTGAGCCATAATATCCATGGCCTCATCCCATGATATCTTTTCGAATTTCCCCTCACCTCTCTCCCCTACGCGTTTCATCGGGTAGGTGAGGCGATCCGGGGAATATTCCAAAGAGACACCCGCCATCCCTTTGACACATGCCTTGCCGCGTGCCTTTGGATTTCCCCTGATTTCCTTTAACACGCCGTCCTCGACACGTGCTATGATGGCACATTCAGCTTTGCACTGATAGCACATTGTCGGAACCCATTCTGATTTCTTCATATCTTTTGCCTCCTTTCCCAGGTTTTCTTACATGATCGATCCAAATTAATATTCAATTGCTGTTTTCAACAGGTGTACTATTTTCGGTTTGGACCTGCGTGTCAGCGATATGCTCCTGCTCTTCATCCTTCTCCACGCTCTGGGGATAGTTGGGATACTTGCCATGGAACACCTTCACAGTCAGATAAGTGATCGCGACGAAACCGGCAAAGATCAACCAGATAACGGGATTGAATGGTGAATAGTCCATAGTGAAGGCACCCCTCTATGTCTTGAGCATGTGTTTCGTCTTGTTTTTATACAGTTCAGAGACCCTGCCCGGATGGGACGCCAGCTGAAATACGAACCCCACAAAAAGGATGCCGCCGATAATATTTCCTAATACCGTGTAAAGCTGGTTGTGAGCCCACCCATACTGGCCAAATCCCCAGTGGAGAATGATCGGTGTTACGTCAGGCATTTTTGCTACGGCTTTCAGATAGATGTCTTGTTGAAACAGAGGCAGGGCCAGAAATCCGATATTGGCGATGCAATGCTCGGTCATGCCGGCCACGAATGCAAGCGGTCCATAAGCCGCCATAGCGATTTTGGCGATGTCGCCTTCGGCTTTGACAAAGAGGATGGCCGCGGTCTGAAGCATCCAGGTGCAGACGATGCCCATGACAAAGATCTGGGTTGCGGTCTGCCCCAACTTGGCCACGCCGATGGCATGAGCCCGAAGAAGCCATGGCAGATAGGCATAGCTGCCCGACTTGCTGATCAACCACATGAAGAACATGCTGCCCAGAAAATTGCCCACATACCCGAGCGTGACGCCCCAGACGAACCATCCCCATGTGATGCGGCGGTGGAAAATGCCGATCACCCCGATGTACATGTCCGCCGTAACAAGGGTCATTCCGCTGACCATAATGATAACCAAAGAGAACATGAACACGAGGCCCATGAGCAGGTTGGCGAGCCCCGGTGCAAGCTTTTCCGATACTCCGGCGCTCACCGCCAGAGCCAGCGTTGCTCCGAAGACGACCATGGCTCCCCCGGCGAATCCCGTAAGAAGATAGGACAGCGGCCGGTGACGGATCATATCCCACTTATAGGTACAGATGTCAGCGACACTTACGACAAGTTCGTCAACGTTTGCCGGCATAATTTTCCCTTATTTCCTAATAAAGAAAGAGCATTATTATGAAAAGGTTCGGGTTAATTTAACCCGAGATTAACAATGGAAATCGAATCGAGATTGAGATTGAGATTGAGAACAGATTTCAAAAGAGAATCTATATTAAATCTAATATTACAAGGCAACTCTTATGTCAAATGGTAAATAATTAAACAATTCAAATAGTTATATATCACATTGTGGTATTAATTGATGGGATGAATCGATAGAAAAGGAGGAGCTGTTGATTACATATACCTTACCAGTATCACAAAAACGGCTGACTTACAGATATCATATTTTTCTGGTGTCAGGTCAAGTAAATCCTATTTTCGATACTGGCTACAGTCTGGGTCTTTTTCGCCTCTCCTTGTGAACAAGTGCTAATTTATCTATTATGGCATCGGTCACAAAATCCTGGATAGTCATTTCGTTTTCATCACAGAAAATCTTTACTCTTTTAATTAATTTTTTTGGCAGCCCGGTGTTAAGTATCTCAGGGTCGGTTTCCTCCGGAGTCGGATTCTTTTTCATGTTCCCTTTTCGCATCTTTTTTGATATAAATTTTTTGTCCCTTCTATTTATTGCTCGGTTTATGCCTTCATATAAACACCAGTTCCCACACTTTTAATCTTGCCCCGCTTCTTCAGAACCTTAACATTGTCGTATATTTTTCTTTTATTAAAACCGGTCTTTTCCATCAGTATAGAGACATCAACGCCCTTTCTGTATCTTTTAATAACTCCGAGAACAGTATCAGCAGCTGTTAATATGACGGGCTTCTTTGCGGCTGGTTTTTTAGTGGCGACCTTTTTTACAGGAGCTTTTTGGGCTGCTACCTTTTTCATGGGTTTTGCCTTGACAGTTTTTTGTTTCTCAAGTTTCCCGACCGTAACCATCATCCTATCAACTTTCTTAGCGAGTGCCTTTAGGTCCTTGTTTACAGATTGCAGGTTCTTTTTCAGATTTTTCATTTCAGTTTTCCTCCTTTAATAATTTTGTGAAGTACCTAACACGAAAGATGAAAACCAGCAGAAACATTTTTACCTTGTTTAAAAAGACGGTTGAAAGTCTTAACAGCCCCAGATGTTTTTTCTTCGATTAATTCAATATTATTTTTCCCAAGAAATTCGCGCAAAGCCTCAGTTGACTTCATTTGACCTGGAGATCCTTTGCAAAGCACCAAAATGCCTGGTTTCGATTTCAAAATATCTTGAATATCATCAACATCAACGAAGTGTGCTCTCTTTCTCCACCATTCAGAAATAACATTCCCCTGAATGATTTTAATATCATTCACGTAACTTACACCATTAACTACAACATTACCGAAAGAGTATTGTTCAATCATGATATATTTAATTGTATCGTTTTTGTTAATTGTCCACCCTCTCTGTTAATTCTTTCCCGCATTTAAAAAACGGAAGCTTCTTAGGTTTAACCTGGGTCGTCTCCCCGGTTTTAGGATTCATCCCAGCATACGCTTTATATTCCTTGGCATAAAAAGAACACAATCCGCGACTGACAACACTGCCAACAATGGAAAGATAATCATTATTGAGAATAATCTTAGTATCATAATGAGCCCTCAACATTCTGTAATTTATGTTTCTTTTCCTGTTTCCAATTTGAATTCGTTCTATGTATTTTGTGTAGAGAAATCGGCAGATTGTTGAATTTAGTTTGGCTTGCATTGTTATTAATATTACCTCTTGTAGCGTATTTTCAGATCTCTAACAATGTATTTATTAAGCTGGTGCCGCAACATTGCCAAATGATTAATTTTACGTGGGGTTAAAGCATACCAAAAGTCAAATAACAAATAGCCAACAACATCCTATTGAGCATTTTTGCTCAATTTGGGTTAGAATTTGATCTGACCTTGAAAACAATCCAGTTAATCCTTTGATCAACCACCTATATATTATACAGGTCTCAAAGATTTTTCTCGTACGTGGTGGATTGGATTTTTGCTAATTCATGCCCCAGGACCAAGAAAAGCTCTTTAAACTTCAAAAAGGTTCCGCACAAATTTATTGATACGGAAAAGATACTCTGCCCCTTGCAAATTCCAAAAGATCTTACCAGCTTTCCAAAATCGAGCGCTATGGGAAAAGTTTACCACCGGTTATACTAAACTTCGAATATCTGAAACTGTGATGCTTGAGATTTTGTTTAGGAAAGCTATTTTAAAAACCGGCTTGGATCGACATACGGGGAGTGTTGCCACTAAAAGGTGGAGGATATTAGCTTGATTTTTTCCTGGTTTTTCTGCCTTAAATCAAGCATTTAAACCAAATCACCAATGGTTATGATTTCGGTATGTAATTATCACTTCAAGGTACCATATCGAAAATTACGTAAAGCGGTTTTATAGCTTTTTTATATGCGATAATTATGCGATTATGCGGCCAAGGCGGTACTAAAACTCATTTAATGTTACAAAAACTAACTTGCTATGCAACAACTTATTGATAATACAGCTTGTTTTGCAACTCCGGCCTTCGGCACCAAATGCATATTTTTTAAACGGGTTCAGTAAGTTATTGAAACCGTTTTTTATGATATGCGATTTTATGCGGTTTTTGTACACGATTTGGTCCAGATTTTAACTTAAAGGCTTTTCTTTAAGACAGTCACTTCCCTCACCTGTAATTTAGAAACAATAGGAATGAGCTTTAATGACTTATTGGGCAAGTCAACAACATGCCCCCAGCCTTTATTTTTCATACCGTTATCGTTATCATAAGAAACCCAAAAATCGAATTTGGAACGTTAGACGAGATTTTTTGGTGGATTAAGCAGGATAGTCAAATTGTGTCTAAAATTGTGCCTATTTTTTGTGATTAGCAGTGATTTTGAATGATAAGCGATGACATCATGGCCGGAAGAGTTGGTGATGAAAAAGCTTTTTATTTTATCATTTTATATCATCGTTTGTCACTGTTAATCACCTGTGATAATTGCATTTTTTGGGATTCGACTCCCGCCGCCTCCACCATGATTTCAAGGGTTTATAGGTCAATATTGTACCTCTAAAAGGAGTATGGGAAACCATACTCCTTTTTTATTTCTGGACACCGTAACGATGGCCAAGGCGATGAATCCGTTCAAGGGAATAAAGGGTGTCGGCAAGGGGTGAGATGGAGTGGAACCTTTGGTTAAACTCGGCGAAATTATCGAGGTTCGGGGGTATAAAGGGATGAGTATTTTATCTTCGGCAGATGGTTACCCTTATCGCCTTCTGGACCCTAAACCCCTGTGGTCCCTGTGGTCCGATTAGACCTATAAGACCTTGACCAAATTGTGGCCCGGTCACAGGCTCTTTCCCTTTCAATTTTCTTAGTCCGGTGTTTTCTCCGCCGTTCCCTAACTGAATCAAGGCGGGATTTCTTGGGCAAAGCAATTAAAAAGGCAGAGTCATTGCTGACCCTGCCTTGATGAGATATCTTAATGGTATAGAAATAATTTGAGACTTGTCAGAAGCTGTGGTTTAATAGCAGAAACATGTGAGCGCAGTGGAATAGCGGGCAGGTGCAGCGCCTTGATACTATTTTTAGTGTCTTAATCGGTCTATTTCTTTAATGATTTTGTCAATCACATCTGTATTGTAAATTCTTTTCTTTTTCCCTGAACCTTTGACAGAATAAATGAAAAACACATTGCCCCCAAACTCATTTTTAAATCGCTTATGATTTTTTCGATGCATTTCTACCCAGTGATACTGATTGATAGACTGCCCGGAAGAAATTGGTTTAATCTGGATTCCTATATAACTACCATTCACTTTTATATAAAAATCAACCCCATATGTTCTATCCCATTCATCTGGTGCTGGTTCTATCTTGCAATTGACAATTGGTTCAAGCTGACCATAAATAGTATCAATCTCTGCCTTATATCCTTCGTAAGTTCTATTGAGAACCAAATTATAAGCGTAATCAATACATTCATCCTCAGTGATTGATTCTAACTCGTTTTGAACAACCTCGGAAATCTTTATATATAGAGTCTGACCCAAACCAGTTATGTAGTCTCTTGTAATTCTGATGCCACCTTTCTTCTTTTGTTTTGCATTATTGAAATAGAAGTCATCCCATTCTTCAAAAGTCTTTGGAGCACAAGCTCTTATCAATTCAGATGTTGGTCCTACACTGTATGCCTTGTTCAAACCCCACCTGTTCATTCCGTAGTTTAATAGAGTTTCCCTCTTGAATTTCAAATTACGCCTTTCAGAGCCGATAATCCATTCTTTATTCATGATTTCCTCAAATTCAAAAATTTATTTTTGTGTTTATATTCTCCCTGCTCATCAACAAAGGCAAGGCCTCTTTTCATCAAGTGGGCATTCAAAAATGTTTTGTTTTTAAGGTATAAATAACAAAACAGAGTGTTGTCTTCATCATATTTTATCTTATCGAATTTCATATATACTTTTTGGTTTTTTGTTTTTATTTTCAGGAATTCGATAGCTTCTCCGTTTGTTGTTACATCCTCCTTTATGCCAATTAAGCGAACCGTCAAGCCATTGCTCAACTTGATAAGTTCTGGGCTGATAATCTCTTGAACAGAATAATATTCTTCTCTATTCGGAGCATTTTTATCTATCTTTGAACCAAACTGCAACTTCTTAGGATCAATCTTTTTGTCAAAAGCATGAAAATCTTTAAAAACATATGGTAGCTTGTAGATCGCTTTGTTAAAATCAACATCAATTCTCCCCTGTTCGATAAATTCATATTTGGGTCCAAATAGCCCCGGTTGGTTTACATGTAATTTTTGTTTGATATAAGGAATAAATTCATGATTAATTTCATAACCCACTGAACTTCGGTCGAGATTTTTGGCAGCAAGCGAGGTTGTCCCGCTTCCAAGAAATGGATCAAGAATTTTATCTCCGACAAATGAAAACATCTTAATTAATCTTTTTGGAAGTTCTTCAGGGAACATTGCAATGTGACCATCTTGCTTTACGCCGCCAAAATTCCAATGGCCTGAGAAATATTCCTTCCATTCTTCTTTTGTCATCCTTGACAGTTCCTTGGTTTTTTTGTCAGGTTTTTTTGGAGTGCCAAGTTTTTTAAACAATAAAATAAATTCATAATCAATAGATAGAATACCATTGCGTGGGAAAGGAAAACTTCCCATTATACTGGCACCCCCAGTAGTGTTAGTTGTTGTTTTTTTCTGCCAAATTATAGCGCCCATATAATCAAAACCAATACTTTCGCAAAATTTGATTATTTCTGTTCTTATTGGAATAACTTTATACCTTCCATAATAAACCGAACGAGCAAATTGATCTCCGATATTTATACACAGTCTGCAACCATTATTGAGAATGCGATAGCATTCTTTCCAAACAAGATTTAAGTTGTTAATATAATTTTCGTAGCTGTCATTAAAGCCAATTTGTTCATTTGTTCCATAATCTTTCAATTGCCAATATGGAGGTGATGTAATTACAAGATGAACAGATTTATCCTGTAATTCTATCATACATCGACTATCACCTCTGATAATCTTGTGACTTGTTTGAACATTCATTTTTGAACAGCCTCGTTTTTATATTTTCATCCAGCGAATATATATTGTACGGAATTCATAAATATTTTCATAATGTTTAAATAACATATATATTCAAAATGACCAAGGGATTTACGGTATGACCTCAATTAAATTTATATTCCCAGCCTTATCACGTTCGGCAAATCTGAAAATCGCGCTGCTGACATTTTTATTCGTTGTCTTGCCGTCAAGCTCAGCGATTTCCTTCGGTGTCAGGCCGAATACATTAGCCATGAGGTACCATTTCTGGTTTTTTGGCAGGTGGTCGCTCTTTTCTCGGTAAACTTTCTTATAATGCTTATCTGCAATATCCTTGCGCCCGTCATTATCAAGGATTTCTAAATTATCCAGAATCTTTTGAACTGCATTGCTGTAGAGAACACGTGCGCCTGACTCGGAGATTCCAAACATCTGAGCAATGTCTTTATAATTTTCGTGTTAAAAAAACCTATGAATAAATACTCCTGTGGTTTTCAGCCTGGGTGAAAAATTCCTGAACGGGCTTTCAATCTCAGTTGAAAATATATTGTCCTCTGATTCCTTGCCGTCATCCAAAGGCTTTAAGCAGGCGGAATGCTGTACTTGCTTGTGAAAGGGATAGACGACGGCGTTGCGCTCATAGACTTCGCCCTTTTCGTACAGGAACTAACTATCTTTTGCAAAGTTTTAAATCACAATTTTATTGATCATCCAGCAGAAACGCAGGGTATGTATTCAGACCAAATTCGAGTTTAAAGTCTGTATAATTGACAATGGGTTTTTTCGCTCCATTACTCACTTTAAAACCAACTATCCCATATTGACGCATCTTTTTTAACGTTCGAGACACATTGCTTTTTTCTCTGCCTGTTAAATCTGCTAAATCTTTTATAGATTCGGGTTTTTGTTTGATGATAGTATCAAGCAACTTCTGATTTTCATTACTGAGAACTTGAGCCATTGTTTGTAAAGATTCAAACCAAACCTTGGGCATACCCCTTTTGGGCTTATATTCACCCTTAGCAATAGCGATGGTCATCTCCATAAATTCTTTGCGAGATATAATACCGCATTTTATCGATTTTTTCTTCATTTATATCACCACCTTAACAAATTGTTGTCATTTTAAGGACATCTTTCCAAAAATCAGTTAACAGTTGGCTGGCAGATTCGAACTCGTAAATACTAATTTCCTCCACGTTATGTTTGTGATCCCATGTTATCCTTCGAGCGCCATATTTTTTTCTTTTTGTTTTGATCTTGTGTCTATGCGCATTGTCGTAACCGACAATCCTTGTACCATTAGGATGCAAGTAATACTAAACGATACTTTACTCCATAGGGTCTATATGGAGTCGGCCTTACTTTATGCGCATTGATTTCAATTCGAAATTTGTCATCCCCTGTATGCTCAAAACCATCCATATTTAACAGGGCTTGTAGAGTTTCATCCTCTTTAGGGTTCGCGCAAAAATAACTTCGCAGAATTGGCGCACAGATTTGGTTCAGGTTTGGCTGATCCGAGAGAGCAAAACCACATGAATAGCGAGCTATTTCGCGGATTTTGCGAGTGAAGCATCAGCCAAAGATGGGCTGAAGCTGAGATGTGAAAATGTGAAGTTATTTTTGCGCGAGCCCTTAGCGTATTTCGCTTTTTTCATTTTGAATATAAAATATCACCTGGTGATAACTTCGTCAAGTTATTTTTTATAAAAATTAGAGAATTGCGCTTATATATAGATCCATTTTCGGATTTTTTCAAGAGAAACCTATTCTGAAGTGTTTATTTGCTAAAGATAAGGGGAAATAAAAGGAGGGATAAAAATCGCTTCTTAAATATCTGGGAGTGTTGGGACAAAAAGTCGATAACCATGAAAAGATTTTTAATGACGAAGATGGTTTGACAATATGTATAGTTAGGATTTATTGATTAGATAGCATTGCACTTTTAAACAAAATGGGACACTTTTAGTTGGTTTTTAGATTTAAATCATTAAGCACTTGTAAGGATCTATTTTTATGACAAATGATAACAAACTCAGCTGCGCCTGGCCTGGTAGTGATGAAATGATGATTCGATACCACGATGAAGAATGGGGCGTTCCCGTACATGATGATTTAATATGGTTTGAATTCATAGTGCTTGATGCCTTTCAGGCAGGACTTTCATGGAAAACGGTACTCAACAAACGAGAAGCGTTTAGACAGGTGTTCTATGGCTTTGATCCCGTGAAGGTTGCCCAAATGTCAGATAAAGAAATAGAAAATGCCCGCCAGAATCCGGACATCATCCGGAATCGTTTGAAGAT
>JAFDFH010000276.1 GCA_019309945.1 Deltaproteobacteria bacterium | reverse complement strand
CAGATGGGTGTTGCAAGATAGGATCGTCTAAAACATCCACTTCAGACTTTTTCATCCCTGGAGCCCAATGATTATAAACATCGAGTGTTAGCTTTACTGAATGGTGTCCAAGCTGATTAGACACGTTAGAGATATTATCGCCCTTAATGTCGCAGTAATCGGCGGGATTTGATTTTTGTATTCGTCCAACGCGAGCTATTCAGGTTGATATTTTTTCCGGCTTGAAATAATTTCAATCTCGACCCGGCGATCCGAATGTATCCCTTTTTCAATCTCACCGGTTTTAACGGTGGTTACAGGTCCCATCCCGAATGCCTTAATTGCTAACGGGTTGACCCCTTTACCCGCGAGATAGCTTTTTACAATATTTGCCCGGAATTCGGAAAGCTTTTTGTTGTAAATGTAACGGCCCGATGTGTCCGTATAACCTTTGACGAGAATTGAAGTATCAGGGTATAAAATCATGTTTGCCGCGAGTCGATTGAGTTTTTCATATGCATCTTTTGGAAGGTCATTTGAATTATAGGCGAAATTGATAATAAGCTTTTCATCTAAAATGGGATGGAAATTTGGTTTGTTATCAGAATTTTGTAAATTACGATGTTCAGATAATTTTTTATCCGAATCCCTTTCTTCAGGAATAGTTAACGCCTTGTTGTTTTTGTCCGGTATGTCATTATTTAGCGTTTCTTTTACGTTAATTGTCGGCGTGTTATTTTTTTGAGATATCAAATCTTGTACTTTAATTGTCGACGTTTTATTCTCTTGAGGTATCAAATATTTTTCTTGACGGCTGTGGTCATCTGAATTTTTTGAATACTTGGCCACGGAATCTGCACTGGTGATCTCCATCGTGCGCGGTGGGTTGTCTGGTTTAACGTTTTGAATGCTGTTAATAAAATGACTGAAAAATTGCTTCGTCTTTATAACGTACGGGTCATAGCCAGTTGGATAATAAAGGTATCCGGCAATAATCAACAGCAAAGCCGAAACGCCGATATATCGGACAGTTTTTCCTGCCGATTTCTTAGGAGTTTCGACTGCTGTTTCGTTTTTTATATCAATTAATGTTTCCTGCCTTATTTCTGTCGCCGGACGCGTTTGACTTGATATTTGCAGTTCTTGGGCACATTCTATAATAATTCCTGATTTTATTTTTTTTTTCTCGCGGGCATATCCGGTTAACAGTGCTAGATCACAAATGATGTTGATAAGACGTGGATAGCCCCTGGAGAAAGAAAAGGTTTCACGAATTGCACCTGAAGAAAAAATTTTTTTTTGGGTACCGGCAACGTTAAGGCGGTGCTTGATATATTCTCCGGTTTCATTTTCGGTTAAGGGATTAATGTTGTAATTAAGAGTGATTCTTTGCCTTAAAGCCCTGTTCTTCTCTTTTAACAAAATATCGTTAAACTCGTTTTGGCCGATAAAAAAAATATTTATAAGTTTTGTGTCCTGTTTTTCGATATTTGACAGGAGGCGTATCTCCTCCAGAAGTGAATGGTTGAGCCTCTGGGCCTCATCAATTATCAGTAATACCTTTTTATTTTTTGTGTATGCAAAATGGAGAAAATTACTGAGATGAACAAGAAAGGTTCCTTTGTCTTGAAATATTTTTTTGAAGTTAAACGCATTGGCAATAAAGTTGAAAAATTCTTGTTTTTCCAGTTCGGGATCAGTAACCTTTGCGACAATAATATTATCTCCAAGACTGTTTACCAATGCATTAATAAGTGTGGTTTTTCCTGTTCCCACATCACCGGTAAGCAGGAGGAACCCCTTGTTGTCAATAATCCCGTATTTCAAAGTGGCAAGTGCCTCTTTGTGCTTTTCTCCAAGCCAGAGGAATTGGGGGTCCGTGCTAATCTGAAAAGGTTTCGAGGCTAAATCATAGTATGAAAGGTACATGGCATTATAAGTTCGAAAGAAACTCAAGCTCTTTTGCCTGGGTATTCTTGGTCCCGATGGCAAGGATCTCTATCTTATTTTCCTTAGATTTTCGAAAATAGAGTCTTCCCCTGTAAGCAAAGATAACCTCAAGAGCTTTTTCTCGGTTCTTTTTCCCGAACACCTTCCTTTTTATCGGCACGAGATCGGGTGCTTCATTAAGCTGGTGAATGATCTCCTCGCCTTTTATTTTCATATCATCCGTAAGTTCTATAAATCCGCTTAGGGCCCTTTTGTGGACAGATATATTTTTATAAAGGGCTTTGAATCGTTTTTGGATAGAATCAAACCGCTTTGCTTTTTGTTTTTCCTCCTTGTGCCTTCCCATCTCAAGAAGGTTTATTTTCTCTTTTAAGGCATCAATTTCATCCTGTTTCTTTTTTTGGTGCTTAAGATTTATATTAATTTTATCTTCTAGCGAAACGATCTCTTTTATCATTTCGTCTTCGTTTAGACTGGTTTTAATCTTTTCGTTTTCAAGTTTATTTTTTAGCTTATTAACTTCAGATGTCAGATGTACACTGTCTCGCTTTATATCTTTAATACTATCGGTCTGTTTTGTTTCCATTTCCAGGAGTCGGGCAATTTCATTGTTTTTCGCCATTTCTTCCCGTCTGGCCTTATTTATACTTTTGCTATAATAAAAGTATAGTACAAAGCCAACCACGAAAATATAAAAAGCAAGTATAGCGTTTGAGGCAATAGTGTTATGCGCAAGCTTTAAGTCGACATTTACGACCAGTCCCTCATTCATAATATTGTAATTGTCTGCAGCCACTTTCATAGGATCAGGTTGTAGGAGTAAAACTTGCTCATCTTCAAAAACTGTGGGATATAAAATCGTATTGCGTTTAGTTGTTACCGTCACACTTGTCTTAACACCCCATGATATCAAAGTCTTGCTTTTTAGATAGCTATCAATATTATTATTAATTGCCTTTTTAAGTTGAATGCTCCCATCGAACAAAGGACGTGTATCGCCCGTATAAATATCTTCAATTTCTTTTGTATATCGGCCTTGAAGATGTCTTTCTAAGGACTGAATCGAAAACACATAAAGAACCGGTGGTAAAAGGATACAAATTATTAATAATTTAAAAGAAATATATTTCATTACCAGCCGATGGACAGTAGGTGCTCAATAATTATTGTTAACCCTCAATTCGCAATTCCTTAATTGGTTCCGCCTCGTCCGGGATAGGTATTCTAATTTGTAAATTCGGTGACGTATTTATGTCAGCGTGTCAACAACGGATGAGTGAAGACTTAATCGTGCCTTTTTTGCGAGGGTGTTTTGTAATAATTTACATCTCAGATAATATCTTTCTGGCCTTGTCGGCCCCATCATGGTTTGCATCCATGCTGAGGGCTTTTTCCAATTCAGCCCTGCTGCGATCTTTGTCTCCTTTTTTATAATACGCCAGGCCCAGATGATTATGAACGATTGGATTCTCAGGAATCTTTTCAAGGCTGTCCGTAAATTCGCCAATGGCGCTGTCGTAAAGACCCTTTTTATAATAAATCCATCCCAGAGTATCCATAACATTTGGATCTTGGGGGAGCATCTCTTTAGCTTTGCGTGCATAAACAAGGGCTTCATCTATGTTTTTATCCTGGGATGCCATCAGGTAAGCCAGATTGTTGGCGGCCGGAGCAAAGTCCGGATTGATTTCAAGCGCCGCCCGGTAATGTTTTTCAGAAAGATCGTACCGTTTCTGCATGTCGTAAATTGTACCCAAAAGCATGTGAGGGCCAGCCTGTACTGGATTTTTTTCAAGGATTGCCTTGTACTGAGCGATAGCCGCATCTTCTTTTTTCTCAGAAAGATATATTCCGGCCAGTGCGTAATATGGTCGCAGGAAATTGGGGTTTTCTTTTAGCGCCTGTTTGAAAGAATCTTCCGCCTTGGTTTTATCTTTTTGCGCAAGGTATATACCTCCTTTTAAATTGTAGATAATTGCCAAGGCAGCTGGAGAATCTTGCACCTTTTGCATCTGCTTGTCACACTTTAATATTGCTCTATCAAACTCCTTTTTGGACGCATGTAGAAGAACAATATTTGTAAATACATCCATGAGTTTGGGATTGATAGACATGGCTTTTTCGAAGTTTGCCAGGGCCTCATCATATTCTTTCAACAAACGCTGCAAAAGGCCTAGGCGAAAATAACCGATCGGGTTCTCCGGGTCAAGTTTGATTAATGAATCAAATGTCTCCTTAGCTGCCTTTATTTTTCGCTGGTATAAATAG
>JAFDFH010000037.1 GCA_019309945.1 Deltaproteobacteria bacterium | reverse complement strand
TGATCTCGAACAAAAATCCTCGTTTCTGGACGGACACTAACGGCAAGTTTTGGCCGTATTGAAAAAAATTAGCGGATGGCGCAGCGAGCCTACCGGAACATATTGAGAAGTTACCCTTTCTTCAACCAAGGTGTAAGGCGTAAAACCGATGGAAAAAAAGAACAGTATCCTGATTGTTGATGACGATAGCGCCCATCGTACGATGCTGCGTACCCTTATTGGGGGATGGGGATATGAAGTCCTTGAAGCCGAAGACGGCTCAACTGCAATCGAAAACGTTCAAAAACGCTCCTTTGACCTTGTACTGATGGATGTTCGCATGCTGAAGGTTTCCGGTCTGGAAGCACTGGATAAAATAAAATCGTTTAACCCTGCCATCCCGGTTATCATTATGACCGCCTATTCATCTGTTGAAACGGCGGTTGAAGCCTTGAAGAAAGGGGCTTATGATTATCTGACCAAACCCCTTGATTTTGACAACCTGAGGATGACCCTTGAGCGGTCCATGGAACACATTGGCTTAAAGGAGGAAAACCGCCTCTTGAAAGAAAGCCTCGGAAGACATTTTGATAGACAGCGTATTATCGGGCATAGTCCCGCAATGGAACAGCTCCTGGAAACAGTGGCCCAGGTGGCACCATCGGAAGCAACCGTTCTGATAACCGGTGAATCCGGAACAGGCAAAGAATTGATTGCCGGAGCGATCCATTTTAACAGTTCCCGAAAATCAGGACCTTTTGTTAAGCTCAATTGTGCCGCGATTACAGAGACCCTGCTTGAATCAGAGCTTTTCGGCCATGAAAAGGGTTCCTTCACGGGTGCTGAAAGAAGAAAAGACGGACGTTTTCTGCAGGCGCACGGAGGGAGTCTGTTTTTGGACGAAATCAGCGAAATGTCATCGACCATGCAGGTAAAACTTTTGCGTGTATTACAGGAAAGAGAGCTAACGCGTGTTGGCGGGGAAACAGTGATTAAGGTGGATGTCAGAGTGATCGCAGCCACGAACCGAAACCTGCCGGCTATGATCAAAGAAGGGGCCTTCCGCGAAGACCTTTATTATCGCTTGAATGTCGTCAGCTTGGAAATTCCTCCCTTGAGAGAGCGAAGAGAAGATATTCCGCTACTCGCACAGCATTTTTTGAAAATGTTTGCCGCCCGAAACCGAAAAGAAATAAAGGGGTTCACACCCCAGGGAATGGATCATCTAATAAGATATGATTGGCCGGGGAATGTTCGGGAACTCATGAACATGGCTGAAAGGGGGGTTGTACTGGCCCTGTCGGAATACCTTGACGAGGCAGATCTTCCGATGATACAGGCATCGACACCGCCTCCGGCTCAGGATTTTCGTTTCTTTGGTGATATCAATGGCGACACATCCCTTGACGATATCGAAAAGACTACAATTCTAAGAACGCTGAAAGCGGCCGGCGGCAACAAAAGTGAAGCTTCCCGAAGACTGGGAATAACCAGAAAAACGCTTCACAAAAAGCTCAAGAAGTATGGGGTGATGCCTCCTTAACGAACGCACGCGATCATGCCGTGACGCAAAGTTTGAAAAGCATTGACCCAAGTCCCAAACATCAAGTGTTGAGTATTTCGTAAAAAAACCCGTTTTCTAACTTTCTGCGAGACCATCAAATTAAAAAACGGAGAAATAAAAATGGCTACACAGGATTCCTATGTTGTTCGATGCATGAATTGCGGAACCAAAAACAGAGTTCCAGCAGACAAAGTGGATATTTCGGCAAAATGTGGAAAATGCGGATCTCCGCTGAACACCGAAGACCTGGGGAATGCACATCCGGCCGCAGTCACAGACGGCAATTTTGACACCCAGGTGCTAAAATCCCCTTTACCCGTTTTGCTGGATTGCTGGGCCCCCTGGTGCGGGCCCTGTAAAATGGTTGGCCCCATTATGGATGAACTGGCGTCCGAATGGAGGGGTAGGGTAAAGGTCTGCAAGTTAAATGTGGATGAAAATCCTATAATGGGTTCAAAATTTCAGATCAGGAGCATTCCCACCCTGCTGATTTTTGATAATGGTCGATTAATGGAAACTTTAGTCGGTGCGGTACCGAAGGAGCAGATTATACAAACGATGGCTCGATTCCTATGAAGCTATTGTGCATTTGACAGAGATATCACCTTCCAGAAAACGGCATGACCTTCGCTAAGGGGTGCAAAACTTGAGTTTTATATAAAAACAATGAAATTAGATAAAAAATGTATTATGCTTGCCGATCAAATCGAGGAAATCTTTCGGAAAGGTTTGGATGCAGGCCAAGAAGGGTTGCATTATATCAATTCGACGTTTTCAAACCCTTCCATCGAAGACCTAGAAATAATCATCCGGGATGAGTCCAACTGTGAAACGGATCCGCTCTTAGAGCTACTCTTTTTTCCGGATGAATCCATTCAAATTCAACTGGAAGATCTTTTGAAAAGCCAGGACTTCCAGAAAAAGGATGAAAAGGCGGTTGCCGAATATCTTATTACTCGAAAGCCGGAAACAACCATTCATTTTTGGGGCACTGAGGATGTTTTAAAACTAGCCGTCCCTTTTTCGGCAATTGTCCAATTCATTTCACGTCTAAATATTTCCAGGAGGCCGGATAAAAGGATCACTGAATCCATAAGCAAATTTGTCAGAAAAAAATTTAGAAACCTCTGCAGGGTCAAACTGCGAAATTCCAGATTTGTCTCCACCGAGAACAACGTTTTTTTTATGTGCCGTTTCTTTGAAAAAATAGAAAACGAAAATGACGATTTTTTTAATGGCCTTGGATTTGTTTTACATTTTTTAGACGGAGTCCGCGTAGACCGGGACCTATTCCTGTTCCTGATGGATAAAAAGAGATTCTATTTCAAAAATTTACAAAGAGCGGAAACGTTTGAAACGCAGCTAATGAAAAACAACATCGAAACATTGATGCAACAGGGACTGCGAGCCCCGCCGATCAATAAAGATGAAGCGCGCCAAAAGATTATGATGATCGACAAAATCAGCCTTGGTATCTTTGGAAAAACCGATTATTTCGGCCCGGAGCATGACCGGACAGACATCAGCATGAGAGAATAAATTAACAAATGAAATTTAAGCCAATCCTCTATTTTTTATGCATCTTAGCATTTTTCAATGTCCCCATGGTGTTTGGGAAAAATATTTCCCCTGCTTTAACATCACCGGACAGGGAGTCGCCCCTGTCCATCGACGAGATCGTCCAGAGGGTCGAGAAGAGGTATGCGGGTTCTGGTTTTTCGGCCCGGTTTGTTCAAGAATCTGTTCTGAAGGCAATGGACATAACGGATAAGGCTTCCGGCAAGATATATATCAAAAGACCCGGCATGATGCGATGGGAGTATGAAAAACCTGATCGGCAAATCATCATTACAGACGGTACCAAATTATGGATATATCGACCCGAGGACAATCAGGTAATGGTTGGTAAAGCGCCTTCTTTTTTTGGCGAGGGCAAGGGCGCCAACTTTCTTTCGGATATCAAGCTTCTCAAGAAAAATTTTTTTATTCTTCCTGGCAAAAAAGGCCGTAATGATCACTATAATCTGAAATTATTGCCCAGAAAAAAAACGCTTGATTTGACAGGCATCGATTTGTCAATTTCAAGTAAGACCTTTGATATTGTTCAGGTCATTACGACCAACGTATACGGAGATGAAACCCGCATCACACTTCGCAATTTTCAGTTTAAGCAGGATCTGGAGGATTCCCTGTTCAGCTTTAAAATCCCCCCCGGAGTGGATCTGATGCAGCTTGAATAACATCTTGCCGGAATACCGGCGTATATGGGGTAATAGATGAAGAAAAAAATAAAACACCTACTCAAGCAAAGAAAAGCCATTATGCTTGCGCATAACTATCAGCCGCCGGAAATTCAGGACCTTGCGGATCTTTGCGGCGATTCACTGGAACTCAGTATCAAAGCTTCAGAGACGGATGCTGAAGTCATCGTGTTCTGCGGTGTGCATTTCATGGCGGAAACCGCCTCGATCCTGTCTCCGGATAAGACGGTATTACTCCCGCGTCAAGATGCCGGATGTCCCATGGCCGACATGATAACGCCGGATGGGCTCAAGGAGAAAATAGGCCAGCTTTCGCTTATGCCCGTTGTTACCTATGTAAATTCACCCGCGTCGGTCAAGGCGATGTCTACCATCTGCTGTACGTCGGCAAACGCGGTAGCCGTTGTCAACAGCCTGGATGCCAAAGAAATCATGATGGTTCCGGATCGGAATCTTTCCCATTATGCCGCTTTGCAAACCGGCCGGCGGATACATATCTGGAATGGTTATTGTCCGGTTCATGACAGACTCACAGTAACTGATGTCCAAAACGTAAAACATGAGCATCCGGAAGCGCTTTTCATGGCCCACCCGGAGTGCCGGCCGGAAGTTCTTGAGTTGGCGGATGCCGTTTTAAGCACATCGGGGATGCTTAGATTTCCGGGGAAATCAAAAAACCGATCTTTTATTGTCGGAACCGAAACAGGGCTGCTTTACTCCTTAAAAAAAACGAATCCGGATGTGGATTTTTACCCTGCTTCCGAGAAAATGGTCTGTCCCGACATGAAAAGGATTACCCTGGACGATGTGGCCAGGAGCCTTGAATTTATGGAAGGAGAGGTAAGGGTTGAGGAGCACACCCGAAGGCCGGCCTTAAAGGCGGTGAAAAGGATGTTGGATTTGTCTTAATCAAACCATACGGTCCAGAATCTCATCGGGAATGTCGGCATTGGTATAAACCTTCTGAACATCATCACAGTCTTCAAGAGTTTCCATCAATTTGACCATCTGTTCCGCTTCCTTGCCTTCCAGGGTTGTGGTTGACTGGGGAAGCATGGTGATTTCAGCAATCAGACAGGGTATGGATGCATTGTCCATAGCCATTTTGACGCTTTCAAAATCCATGGGAGCGGTAATGATTTCAAAATTATTATTATCTTCACGTACGTCTTCGGCGCCGGCATCAATAGCCGTTTCCATCAATGTATCCTCTTCCACTGCTCCTTTTTCAACAGCAATATAACCTTTTTTGTCGAACATCCAGGCAACACAACCATTTTCGCCAAGATTTCCGCCACCCTTGCTGAAAATGTGTCGAATTTCTGATACGGCTCTATTTTTATTGTCCGTAAGAGATTCGACGAAGACAGCGGCGCCGCCAGGACCGTAGCCCTCATAAATATTTTCTTCATAATTGGCGCCTTCGAGTTCTCCGGTTCCTTTTTTTATGGCCCGTTCAATATTGTCTTTGGGCATATTTTCGTTTTTTGCCGCCTGTATCGCTGTTCGCAGCCTCGGATTTGAAGCCGGATCGCCTCCACCCCCCATACGCGCTGCAACCGTTATTTCTTTATTAAGCTTGGAGAAAATTTTCCCTCGTTTGGCATCAACAGCGCCTTTTTTATGTTTTATGCTCGACCATTTGCTGTGACCGGACATTTTTACCTCCTTTTTTCCCCATTCCGATAATATAAATCTCTTTACTTGACTTGCGGGTACTCTGCGGTTTGAAAATTTTGTGCCGATTAAATGTTGTACCTACCGAATCTGCAAACTTTTTAAAATCCGCTCCCTGAAAAATCTTGCAAACAAATGATCCACCACGTATTAGCAGATTTTTAGCATAAAATAAAGCTGCCTGGCAAAGTTCGAGCGACCGTGCTGCATCAACGTGTTTATTGCCGGTTGTTACCGGGGCCATGTCGCTTAGAAGAACATTGAAATCTTTTCCAATCGATACCCGCAGATCATCATCAAGGGCAAGGGCATCGGCGGTATAAATTTTGGTATTGGACGGTAATTTTATTGCTACGGGTTTTGTATCTATCCCTATGAGCTCGCCTTTATTGCCAATCAAATCCGCGGTATACAAAAGCCATGATCCGGGAAAACAGCCAAGATCGAGAACTTTATCCCCTTTTTTGATCAAATTATACCTGTGCTGTATCTCCTGGAGTTTATACACGGATCGGGCGGGAAAATGTTCTTTTTTCGCACGGCGTGAGTAATGATCTTCCCACCGGTTCGTTTTTGATACAAAACGCTTCAAGTTCACCTATTTCAGACCTCGAAAACAACTAATAAAATATTGATGTAACCCATTACAATTATACAACTATATATAAAGATTGGACATTTGGTCGGTCTGGGTTCAAAGGTTCAGGGTCAGAGGTTCGAAGTTCAATGCAAATCTCAAGCGTTGATACGTCAAGCCTGAATTTTGGTTGCGACTTTGGGTTGAAAACACAAATTCATGGCACAGCAGGTTGATTCATAGGCAAAATAGCGGAATAATTCGACTTAGAGACCCACTGAAACTCATTTATTCCATCAGGCTTAAGCAAAAAAGCAACCCTGAACCTTTGAACCCTGAACCTTTGAACGGCGACCTTTATTCTCAAGTAAACGCAAGGATAAACAGAATAAACGCTTTTAAAATAATGTTTCTATAGCTTCAGAAACTGTTTTTATCCCAATAAGTTCTATATCTTTAATTGTGGTCATGCGTTTTAGGTTGCTTCCCGGAATAAGACATCGACTAAAACCCATCTTTTTTGCTTCCCCTACCCTTGTCTCAACATGGCCAATGGCCCTCACTTCACCGGTAAGTCCGACTTCGCCGAACACCATGGTACCATCGGCAACCGACTGATCTAAAAAGCTTGATGCAACCGCAGAAATGACTCCCAGGTCAACGGCAGGTTCATCCACTTTGACACCTCCGGCAACCTTCATGAAAATATCGTAGCCCATTAAATGCATACCCAGCTTTTTTTCCATTACGGCGACCAGCAACGCGACCCGGTTGGGGTCAAGACCAAGGATTGTTCTGCGTGGCGTCCCGAAGCCTGTACTGCTGGCCAGGGCCTGAAGTTCGACAAGGATAGGCCTCGTACCCTCCATACTGGCCGTGACAACGGATCCTGGAGAATTTTCGGAGCGTTCAGACAGAAATAATGCCGAAGGATTGGTAACTTCATCCAATCCCATCGCTTTCATTTCGAAAACGCCAATTTCATTGGTCGATCCGAATCGGTTTTTTACCGCCCGCAAAATTCTGAACACGTGGTTCCGATCACCTTCGAAATAGAGAACGGTATCAACCATATGTTCTAAAAGCCTCGGCCCTGCAATGGCCCCCTCTTTGGTCACGTGGCCGACCAGAAATACAGGGATATCTGTTTTTTTGGCAGCCAGCATCAGCCGCATGGCCGATTCTCTAACCTGACTGACACTTCCGGGCGCGGAAGTCAGATCCGGACTGAACATGGTCTGGATAGAGTCGATCACAAGGACATCAGGCTTTACAGATGTGAGCATCGCTAGAATCGATTCTATATCTATCTCTGAAACAACCAACATATTAGAAGATACGGTAGACAGGCGTTTGCTTCTCAGCCGTATCTGTGGAATCGATTCCTCCCCGGAAACATAGAGTACTTTTTGTCCTCCTTTTGCAAGGCCGTGCAGGGCCTGGAGCATAAGGGTAGATTTGCCGATACCCGGATCGCCACCAATCAACACAAGCGATCCGCGAACAACGCCTCCTCCTAAGACCCGATCGAATTCTCCAATGCCGGTGAAAATACGAGCTTCATTCTCGAGTTCAATAGAATCAATCGCAACAGGTTCTACCTGTGGACCGGAGAGATCGCGAACTGCTGTTTGAAGCCGTCCCGGGGTTTGGATTTCTTCCACCAGAGTGTCCCATTCGCCGCATTCAGGGCATTTTCCCATCCATTTGGGCGTCTGGTATCCACATGTCTGGCAGGAAAAGATTGTTTTTATTGTTTTTTTCATGATCCCGAATTACCTTGTTATTGTTCAGACATTCCGATATAGCATGTCATTTAGACGCTATCAAGCAAATGAAAAGAAAGCATTTAAGAATTTGAGCCCTTTGAAAAATACTCATTTTTGTTCAAGTTCAAGGAAGGTGAAAATTTTAACCACAGGAATACATTTAGTATTTTGAGGATTAAAATTTGAGCTTGACACAGAAATTGGACAAAAAGGGGCGTTTTGCAAAGGTCTCAATTTCTGCCTGCATCCCTTCGTTTATAATCAAAAATACATCATTTAAGAGGTATACTTCATCATGGGACAGATGCTGCCAATTTTTAACATAGCTAAATTTTTTTGGGGTTGTTTGTTGATCTTTATTTTGTTTGCACCTGTTCTATCCGCGCAAGCAGCCAAAAGCGCTAACGATTATTTTGAGTATCTGCAAAAGAGGCTTATCAGTGACGGCTTCGACAAAGATATGATTCAAAAGCTTTACGAAAAACCACAGGTTTACTTCGAAACAAATAGTGTGTCTTCATTTTTTGCGCATAAAGAAGCCCGGTTGAACTATGATCAATTCACGGACCGGACCTCCATCCAAAAAGCCAAAAAATATATGGAAAACCATCAAGCTGAACTATCAAATGCGGAAAAGGTATACGGAGTGGACCCAAAGATCATTACGGCCATCATCCTGGTTGAGTCCCGACTGGGAAAATTGTTGGGGAAAAGATCCGTATTGAATGTACTTTCGACCCTGGCTTCCCTTGCAGATCCAAAAATTCGGGAGAGGTTATGGAAATCCATAACCAACCCGGACCAACAGAAGCGCACAAACTTCGAAAAATGGGCCCTAAGAAAATCAAAATGGGCATATGCTGAATTAAAGGCTTTTATAGAGTACGTGACCCGCGAGGGGATCGACCCGGTAAACATAACCGGTTCCTATGCCGGGGCCATTGGTATCCCTCAATTCATGCCCAGCAACATTCTGTACTATGCGGAGGACGGAAACAGGGACGAACGGATTAACCTTTTTAATCATGCGGACGCAATCGCCAGCATCGCAAGCTACTTGAAACAGAATGGCTGGCGTCCGAAAATAAGCGGGAAGAAAGCTTATAAAGTCATTTATCGTTATAACCACAGCGATTATTATGTGAATACAATTTTAAAGATTAGTGAGCTTCTGGAAGGGTGACATTGGGTACCGTTACATTTTTTATCAGTGTGGGTATGCTGTTTTTTTTGATTACCTGCTGGGCTATTATTGATGCTGCTCAGAAGGATTTTGGCACAATGGCAAGAAAAGCTCTCTGGATATTCATTGCAGCCGTCCCTCTTATCGGATTTATTATTTATTTAATCTTTGGATACCGAAAAGGAAAGCAACCCTCCCTAAGTTGAAAGCAGCATGCTGTGAGACCTCTGAAAAGCATTCAACCTCTGCTTCCGGTACCCGCTAGATGATATCCGGATTATAAAATTTTGTTTGACAAACACCCCTCCCTTTTTTATATTTATACCTCATTTATTATGATTAAATCCTCAAGGGTCCCATCGTCTAGTGGCCTAGGACATCGGCCTCTCACGCCGAAAACAAGGGTCCCATCGTCTAGTGGCCTAGGACATCGGCCTCTCACGCCGAAAACACGGGTTCGAGTCCCGTTGGGATCACCAATAATGAGATCAAGGGCTTGACTGTTATTGTTAGGTCCTTTTCTTTTTTTAAAAAATCGCTTCTCCACAAACTTGTTGAAACCGTTGATAAAACCGAATATAAGAAAAAAGGTAACTTCTCAATATGTTCCGGTAGGCCAGCTGTGCCATCCGCTGGTAGGTTTAACCATAAGTTTTTGAGAAGTTACTAAAAAAGTTATTTCGCGCTGTGACAGTTACCAACAGGGTCGTTGGTATTGGGAGGAAGATGGGATACCATGGATAGAAGAAAAAGAGACCGAACATTCAACCCTTTCAAGGATATTCTGGTGATCGATGATGAATCGAATATGCGCCACGTTTTATCGGTTATCTTGAAAAAAACAGGTTACAACGTTACGACTGCGGCCGAGGGCAAGGAGGGACTGGCCCTATTTGAGGACAAAGACTACGACGCAGTCCTTTGCGATATAAAAATGCCCCAAATGGACGGGATCGATTTTCTAAAATCTGCTGTTGAACGGAAGGCTGAACCGGCAATCATAATGATGTCCGGTTACGGAACCGTAAACACTGCTGTAGAGGCCATGAAGTTAGGCGCAGTGGATTATATTTCCAAACCGTTCAAGCCGGATGAGATCCTGGTGAAGCTCAAGCAAACCGAAGAAAGAATGGGGCTTCGACGTGAGAACACGCTCCTTAGAGATGCCGTCAGAGAGACCTTTGACTTCCAGAATATTGTCGGCCGGAGCAAAATTATGCGCGACATATTCAAGACCGTCCAAAAGATCTCAGACCACAAAACAACGGTTTTAATTACCGGCGAAAGCGGTACGGGAAAGGAGCTGATCGCCAAGGCCATCCACTACAACGGAGTTCGTAAAAACAGTCCTTTGGTCGTGATTAACTGTGGCGGACTTCCTGAACATATCTTGGAAAGTGAGTTGTTTGGTCATGTCCAAGGGGCGTTTACCGGCGCTGTCCGTGATAAAAAGGGGCTCTTTCAGGAGGCCAGCGGCGGTACTCTTTTTTTGGACGAGATCGGCGAGCTTCCCGTGTCCCTTCAGGTCAAATTACTGCGTGCCCTACAAGATGAAGAAATACGTCCTCTGGGAACCAACAGGTCCTTCAAGGTGGATATACGTGTTGTTGCGGCCACGGCCAAGGACCTCGCAAAAGAGGTGCAAAAAAACACCTTTAGGGATGACCTGTATTATCGAATCAATGTTCTGCCGATCTATCTTCCCCCTCTCAGGGAACGCAAGGAAGACCTTCCCTTTCTGATTGACCATTTTATCAGAAAATTCAATGTCCTCCTCAAGAAAAGCATTCGTGGAATTGACCCACCTGCCGTTCAAAGACTTATGGAACGTGACTGGAAAGGGAACGTTAGAGAACTTGAAAATATAATCCAACGTACAATGGTAATGATGGATCGCAATGTCATCGGTGTTCAGGATTTGCCGAGTGAGATGCAAGAAGAGAAAAAAAAGGAGGATTTCTTTTCCTTTGAGACACTTTCTATCAAGGAAAACAATGTTATTCTTCACAAGTTATTAATAGAAAAAGCACTTAAACAGACAAAAGGAAATCGTACTCGGGCTGCCAAGCTTCTTGAAATCAGCCACCCTACGCTGTTGATTAAAATGAAACAGTATTCACTTGAATATTAGTGGAAGGTGAAAGTCGAAGGGGTTTTCGAATACAAAGCGGGAAACTGTCTGAGGACCTTATCGGGGGATTGAAATTGGAGTAAGTGCCCAAACGAAAACTAGGATTTTTCGTTAAGATCAAGGAAGACGAAAATTTTAACCACAGTAATACTGGTAGTATTTCGAGGATTAAAATTTGAGCCTGACGCAGATATTGGCGGAAAAGACAGTTTTCGTTCAGGCACGTGTTAGTATATACCTAGATCTTTTAGAATGTCATTAATACCGAGTTTTTTAGCTCTCATTATCAAGAATTCTGAAATGGTTGGCTGATAGGCTTTCGTCTTGGGATACATCTTCGCCTCTGAGGGAGTTTTATCACCTTTTCTATTATTACAAGGTTTACAAGAGGAGACACAGTTTTCAAAGGTCGTTTCCCCCCCTCTTGATTTGGGGATAATATGGTCAATTGTGAGTTTTTCTTTATCAGTGCCACAATACGAACATTTGAATCCATCCCTGACCAGTACATTTTTCTTGCTGAAAGGAACCCTGTTTCTGTACAGAACTCGGATGAGCTTTATCAGCTTCATGACCGCAGGAAGCTTTATTGCAATGCCCTCAGCGCTTCTAACGATTCTTTTAGATTGCTTTAAAACCTGGACCTTTCCCTTTACGACCAGACACATCGCCCGCTTCCAGTCCACCACATTGAGAAAAGAATAATCTGCATTTAATAAAACGCAATGGGTCATTTTAGCTCCCTTTTAGATAGTGTCCCGTCCAGAAACGAGGATTTTTGTTCGAGATCAAGGCCTGCGAAAAATTTTACCACAGGTATATAGTTGATATTCCGAGGATAAAATTTTGAGCATAACGCAGAGATCGGGCAAAAAGACCGTTTCTGGATGGGCACTAGATAGCCTTCGCAAACCTTTACTACACTGTCCGTACAAGGTCAATAAGGATAGATACATTATTATCTGGCAACGGTTTTAAAAAAAGCTTTAAAATTTTAGTTGAATCTCGGGGAAAAATTATCTAATACCTAAATCGAGTTAAAACTCGAAACAGTTTGCGTATTGTTGGTCGTGGACGACTCTGAAAAAACTATTTGATTTTATTAGATAAAAGGCCTATACTTGTTAAGGAGGAAATTGATGAAAGTTTTGGTTAGTGATAATCTTGGTGAAATCGGGATCAAGATGTTTCAGGATGAAGAAGAAATTGAAGTTGATGTTAAGACCGGACTGTCATCTGAAGAGCAGAAAAACATCATCGGTGACTATGACGCTCTGGTCATTCGGAGTGCCACCAAGGTCACCGAAGATCTTATGGACGCGGCTAAAAACTTAAAAATTATCGGACGTGCAGGCATCGGACTTGACAATGTAGATATACCCGCCGCTACGAAAAGGGGTATCATCGTGATGAATACACCCGGTGGCAATGTTGTGACAACGGCCGAACATACGATTGCTATGATGTTGGCATTGTCACGCAACATACCCTTGGGTACCACATCTTTAAAGGCCGGACAATGGGACAAAAAGAAACTTCAGGGAAGAGAACTTTTTAATAAAGTGCTCGGGGTCATCGGTTTCGGAAAAATCGGTTCCATTGTGGCGGATCGTGCCCACGGGCTGAAAATGCGTGTCATTCTTCATGATCCTTTTGTTACACCCGAATTGATTGAAAAGGCCGGCTTTGAAAGTGTTTCGCTGGAGGAGTTGTATAAAAAATCCGATTATATAACGGTTCATGTACCCAAGCTTAAAAGTACAACCGGTTTAATCAATAAAAAAGCATTCGATCAAATGAAAGCAGGCGTCATGATTATAAACTGTGCCAGGGGCGGTATTGTTGACGAAACCGACCTTTATGACGCCATGAAGTCCAACAAGGTTGCGGGTGCAGCGCTCGATGTTTTTGAGACTGAACCGCCTGGTGAATGCAAGCTTTTCGAACTGGATCGGTTAATCTGCACACCGCACCTGGGAGCCTCAACAAGAGAGGCCCAAACTAATGTGGCGATAGCAGTGGCCAGCCAAATAATTGACTATTTAAAAAACGGTACTATTATTAACGCAGTCAACGTGCCATCCGTAACCGGTGAACTTCTGAATAGACTCGGTCCCTTTTTAACCCTTGCCGACCGGATGGGTTGTCTTCAGGCACAGCTTTGCAAGGGCCCTGTAAAGGAAGTTGTGATTGAGTATGCCGGTGATTTTTTTGGGCTAGACCTGTCGCCTATTTCCATTGCCGCTTTAAAAGGACTCCTTGCGCCGGTGGTTAAGGATGATGTGAATTTCGTTAATGCCCAAATCCTTGCAAAAGAAAGGGGAATCAAGGTTACGGAAACAACCAGCTCAGACTCTGGGCATTTTATCAACCTGATTACGGTTCGGATAATAACAACCGAAATGACGAACACCGTTTCAGGGACCATATTCGGCAAAAATGACCCTCGCATAGTAAAGATTAACAACTTCGGCCTTGAACTTATTCCGAGGGGCCATCTCGCACTGATCCATAACCTTGACAAGCCCGGAGCGATCGGGAGTATCGGTGCGGCACTTGGAAACCATAATATAAACATTGGCCGGATGCAGGTGGGACAGGAAGAAGATGGAGAACGGAATATCATTTTTCTTTCAACGGATACGCCGATCTCCGACGCTGTGCGTGACGAGTTGCACGCCCTGCCCCTCGTTAAAGCGGTAACGCTACTTAATTTTTAAATTCCCTAGGCCGGATCACCCGGAACCAAAATCTTTGGATTAGGAGCACCAAAATGGACGAAGAAAAAGAAGAAAAGGGCTTTATTATAAAAGACAGGAGAGCTTTTTCCGGAGAAAATATGGAACAGACGGAAGCAGCGGAAATAAAGCAACCTTCCGAGGATAAAGAAGAAGCGCAAACGCCAGATGAGGCCGCCGCAACCGAGGAACCCATAGAAGAATCTCAGTTGCCGGAAATAAATTTTGCTACGTTTATCTTTTCGTTAAATTCGTCTGCTCTTGTTCACCTGGGAATGATAGAAGATCCTGCCACCCGCAAGAATGTGAAAAGTCTGCCTCTTGCCAAGCAGACAATAGATATCTTGGGTATGCTTGAGGAGAAAACCCAGGGGAATTTAAGCACGGACGAAGAGAACCTTTTGAAAAATATCCTCCATGATTTGAGATTGATGTATGTCAGAGAAAAAGGATAGACAGTCACGTTTTGCAAAAATAAAACATCCCGAGTGGGAAAAGGAGCTTCCCTAATGGACTTTTTTATCACCCTAAAAAGCTTAACCGGTCGCAAAGTGCTTTGCATCGCTGCATTTCTTGCGGTCGGGTTCCTGTTGATTCCAAATTTTTATTCGACTTCCGTATCCCACGCAAAATCTGAAAAACTTCTGGAAGCGCCCAAAAGTTTCACCCGCCTTGCCGAGATGGTCAGCCCCTCCGTGGTGAATATCAGAACGGTTAAAACGATCAA
This sequence comes from Deltaproteobacteria bacterium, assembly GCA_019309945.1. GTDB lineage: Bacteria > Desulfobacterota > Desulfobacteria > Desulfobacterales > JAFDFH01 > JAFDFH01. Next base: position 11,370 of record JAFDFH010000037.1, on the reverse strand, counting down.
AGGGGGCGGCCGCGTATTCCGGCATTTCAGGGGACCCTTTGGGCAGGATGATCGTTTCCAAGACTTTTTTGACAAGTTTTTTGGTGGCGAACAACACCAGGATTTTAAGCAAAGAAGTCTCGGGTCCGGATTTATCATCGACAAAGACGGCTATATTGTGACGAATAATCATGTTGTCGAAAATGCAGACAAGATCGAGGTGATACTTAAAAACGAAATGGAGTTTGATGCCGAAATTGTGGGGCGAGATCCAAACACAGACCTTGCCTTAATCAAAATCGAGTCGAAACAACCTCTACCGGTCGCCAAACTCGGAAATTCAGACGAATTGAAAATCGGCCAGTGGGTTGTGGCCATTGGCAGTCCGTTTGGGTTGGCGCACACGGTAACCGCAGGGATTGTCAGTGCCAAGGGGCGTGTCATCGGATCCGGTCCCTATGACGATTTTATCCAAACGGACGCTTCGATCAATCCCGGAAACAGCGGTGGCCCTCTCATAAATATGAAGGGTGAGGTTGTCGGTATCAACACGGCGATTGTCGCAAGCGGTCAAGGAATCGGATTTGCCATTCCCGTCAACCTTGCCAAAGGGATTATCGATCAACTCCTAAGCAGTGGGGAGGTGACCCGTGGCTGGCTGGGTGTGGGTATTCAGTCAATGAGCCCGGAGATGGGCGAGTACTATGGGATTAAGAACGGAAAGGGCGTACTCGTTACGGAGGTTTTCCCCGGTGATCCCGCTGACAAGGCCGGTATCCAACCCAAAGACATTATCTTGGATGTCAACGGAGAAAAGATCGAGTCCAGCCGGGACCTTACCCGGATGATTGCAGATATCGGCGTTGGCGATATTGCCAGGATTAAAGTGCTGCGTGGCGGCATCGAAAAGACATTTAAGGTGGAAATCGCCAGACGGAATGATGATAAACTTTATGCCAAGGATACCACCAAGCAATCGGCGGATGAACTCGGCATTCGTGTTTCCCAAATAACCCCTGAGATCGCAGGCCGATTCAATATTGAAGAGGGTGAAGGCGTTATTGTAATCGCTATCGAGCCGGGCAGCAAGGCAGAAGAGGGGGGGCTTCTGGTCGGTGATATTGTTAAGGAGATTAATCATAAGGAAATCAAAAGTGTCAATGACTTTGAAGCAACGGTTCGGAAAATAAAAAAAGGTGAATCCATTAATCTGTTCATTCGGCGTATGAATATGGGATTTTTGGTTATAAAGGTGACGAAATAATTTGAGCGCTTAGTGTTGCGATAGCGACAATTTGTTGTCGATGTTTGAAATCTACGTTTTTTCCACTTGCGCCCGACACCCGCTACGGGATGATAGCTAACTCAAAATTGGAATTTTAGCTTCTTTTTATATAATGATTATTATCCTTAATTTTAGGCACTTTAGCGCATTTTAGGCATTTTAGGCATTTGTAGCTCGAGTTTCTGAAGGTTGCGGCTTACGCCACGTGCGCTTCTCTTTGCGATCATGAAAATTCTCTCCCCAGCCAAAATCAATCTGTTTCTGCATGTGATTGGCAAGCGGTCGGATGGCTATCATGAACTGGTTACGCTCATGTGCCCTATAGGACTTTACGATACCGTTTCAATCGGTTTTGATGTCAGGGAAACAACCGTCACCTGTAATCATCCCCAAGTCCCCCAAAATGAAAAAAACCTGGCCTACAAAGCTGCTGTCTGTTTTTTCAATGCTTTGAAAAAGCAGGAACGTGTGAAAATTTTCATCGATAAACACATACCGGTTTCAGCAGGGTTAGGAGGGGGAAGCAGTAATGCGGCCGTCGTTTTTTTAGGCTTAAACCGTCATTACGGGTCCCCCTTTTCCCAGAAAGACCTCATGGCAATGGGGCTTTCATTGGGAGCCGATGTTCCCTTTTTCATATACCGAAAACCGGCCATTGCCACCGGTATCGGAGAGAAACTGAAAAGTTACGAAGGACCTTTGCCTTTTCGCATTCTATTGGTTTATCCGGGTTTTGAGGTTTCTACAGCCGCGATCTATAAAAATCTGAATTTGGGATTGACAAAATATAAAAATAAACATAGTTGTAATCGGTTTACGAAGCAAAATTTTGATGTAGCGAACCATTTATACAATGATCTTGAAGCCGTTACATCATCAATGTATCCAGATGTTCAGGTAGTAAAAGAGGCGCTTTTGAGACGTGGTGCAAATGGTGTGCTCATGTCTGGAAGCGGCCCTACCGTATTCGGCCTTTTTTATGATTCTGATAAAGCCCGAGAGGCATATGGTTTCCTTTCACAAAACAAGCAGTGGCAGGTATATCTTGCTGACTTGATTGTTTGAAGGGAATTCCGAATATCAGCGAAGTATATGTGATCTCATGGGGATGGGAAAAAGCATTTTTACTTTTGGGGCGTCGTCAAGCGGTAAGACACAGGACTTTGGTTCCTGCATTCGGAGGTTCGAATCCTCCCGCCCCAGCCACATTGCAAATATATAGGTGATTTTTTTGCCGGAGAAATGGTAAATAATAAATGGATGATTTTATTATTTTTACAGGAAATTCAAATCCCATTCTTACAAAGGATATCTGCAATTATCTCAACGTGCCGATTGGCAAGGCCAAGGTAAAGACGTTCAGTGACGGCGAAATTCAAATTGAAATTGAAGAAAATGTCAGGTTACGCGATATCTTTGTTGTACAGTCAACCTGTTCACCCGTAAACGACAACCTGATCGAGCTCCTTTTAATGATCGATGCCTTGAAGCGTGCTTCGGCAACACGGATAACTGCCGTCATGCCATATTACGGGTATGCGCGACAGGACAAGAAGGTGGCACCCCGGGTACCCATCAGCGCCAAGCTGGTTGCGGATCTATTGACGACTTCCGGCGCAAATCGAGTCATTACGCTGGATTTACATTCCAGCCAGATCCAGGGTTTTTTCAATATTCCCGTGGATAATCTTTTTGCAGCGCCGGTCATTATTAAATATGTAAAGACGAATTTCAATGACAACCTGATTATCGTTTCGCCGGATGCCGGAGGTGTCGAAAGGGCGAGGGCTTTCGCGAAACGCCTCAATGCCGATCTTGCAATTATTGATAAGCGACGCGAATCGCCGAATGAAGCCAAGGCCATGGCCGTCATTGGTGATGTTGTCGGAAAGATCGCAATTATCGTTGATGATATGGTAGATACCGCTGGAACGCTAACCGAGGCTGCAGCGGCGATCGTGAGAAATGGTGCCAAAGAAGCTCATGCTGTCTGCATTCACCCCGTGCTGTCGGGTCCGGCTATTGACCGCATCATGGATTCGCCCTTAACCAGCCTGGCTGTAACGAATACGATCCCTTTAAACAGCAAAGCCGCAGCCTGTGGCAAGATAAAAACACTGACGATCGCAGATCTGGTTGGAGAGGCGATTATCCGGTGCCATAAAGGTGATTCGGTAACTTCGCTGTTCGTGTAGATCTTAAGATTTTTTTACTATTCGTCAAAGGTTTCTAATGAGTTTTATAGGAGGATTAAGTATTTGGAACTAATTGAACTTAAAGCCAATATCCGAACAAAGGTGGGCAATGGACCTGCACGGGCGTTGCGTCGCGAAGGGAAGCTACCTGCAGTTCTTTACGGTCCGGAAACAAGCTCCATTTTGCTTTCAGTGGGTATAAGCGATGTCGAAGCGGCGCTGAAAAAAGGTATGATTGGCCAGGTTGTTTTGAGCTTGGTTATTCAAAATGGTGAAACAATGACCCGACCGGTAATGATTAAAGAGTTGCAGATCCATCCGGTTTCCAAGGATTACCTTCATGTTGACTTCTATGAAATTAACATGGATCGTAAAATCAGGACTAAAGTCCCTGTGGTCACAAAAGGAAAGGCAAAGGGGATTGAAGTCGGCGGTTTGCTCCAGGTCGTTCGACGTGAGTTGGAAGTGTTTTGTCTTCCCATGGAAGTTCCTGAAGTTATAGAGATTGATGTCACCGAGCTTGAAATTGGGGATTCAATCCATGTTAATGAGATTTCACTAAAGGGCAATATTGAAATTTCGTCCGAAGTGAATTTTACCATCGTTACGGTTCTGAGTCCTACAAAAGTTGAAGAAGAAGTGATCGAAGAAGAAGAATTGGAAGAGGGTGAAGCACCGGAGGAGGAAGCTGAAGACGAAGAAGAATCGTCCTGAATTTTCGATTGATTGCCGACAATGATCAATCAAACTTCGAGACCTTTGAAAAATGCTCATTTTTGTTCAAGTTCAAGGAAGGCGATCCGCCTGAGGCGGATTAACCACAGGAATACATTGAGTATTTTGAGGATTAAAATTTAAGCCTGACACAGAAATTGGGCAAAAAAGGGCGTTTTGCAAAGGTCTCACTTCGTCAATCGAAAAAGGATTGCATGCCACACAAGAGACTGCGCCTGGTCGTGGGGCTGGGAAACCCCGAGGATACTTACAAAAAGACGCGTCATAACGCCGGATTCATGGTGGTGGATAAGGTTGCCGACGCTTTTGCTATACCGCTTGAAAAAAGAAAAATCGTCTCCGATCTCATATTCGGACGGGGATTCATAAATGAGGTTGAGGCTATTCTGGCAAAACCACAGGCCTTTATGAACCTAAGCGGGCCTCCGACTTTAAAGCTGGCAAATTATTTCAGAATATCATGCGAGGATATGTTGGTGGTACATGACGACATAGACCTTGCTTTAGGAAGAATAAAAATAAAAGAGAAAGGAGGACATGGGGGACACAAAGGTTTAAAATCGTTGGTTATGGCTTTTGGCGGAGGTGATTTTACGCGCCTTCGCATTGGTATCGGGCGTGGCATCGCACACTCTGGAAGCAAGATTACGGTTTCGGATCATGTTCTGGGCAGGTTCAAAGCTGACGAAAAGGTGATTCTGGAACAGGTGATCGCAACGGCCCGGGAGGCGGTGGTTACAATCCTTTGTAAAGGCACAAAGGAAGGAATGAACTTTTTTAACGATAAAAGAATCATAATTTCAAGTTAAACATTCAGATGGAGGATATAATGGAAGTTGTAATGGGTAATTTACCATTGATTTGTACGCTGGTTGGTGTTGTAGGGGTACTTTTTGCTGTTATTATTGCCACGGTAGTCAAGAGTGCTCCAGCCGGAGATGAAAAGATGCAGGAGATCGCCAATGCAATTAAAGAAGGCGCTATCGCCTATTTGAACCGTCAGCTTAGAAGCATGGGAACTGCCGGCGCAGTTATTTTTATTATCATTTTTGCCACTCTGGGGGCCAAGACCGCCATCGGGTTTTTAATTGGGGCCGTGGCCTCTTTTGTGGCGGGATACATCGGAATGCGGGTCTCCGTTATCGCGAATGTGAGAACGGCCGAAGCTGCCAAAAAAGGCCTTGGGGCCGGCCTGAACATTGCATTCAAGGGCGGAGCGGTTACCGGTATGATTGTCGCCGGCTTAGCGCTTACTGCGGTTGCCGGTTTCTACACGGTGTTGGTGAAGTTCATGGGTGTTCCTGTTAAAGATGCAGTTATCGCACTTGTTGCACTCGGGTTTGGCGGAAGCCTGATCTCCATTTTTGCCCGGCTTGGCGGCGGTATCTTTACCAAGGGGGCCGATGTCGGTGCCGACCTTGTGGGTAAGGTTGAGGCCGGTATTCCGGAAGATGATCCGCGAAATCCCGCAACCATTGCAGATAACGTGGGGGATAACGTGGGTGACTGTGCGGGGATGGCCGCCGATCTTTTTGAGACCTATGCGATCACAGCGGTTGCCGCCATGCTTTTGGGAACTCTTCTTTTTCCCGAGGTTGCCATCGCAACCGAATTTCCCCTCGTGCTTGGCGCGGTTTCCATCATTGCTTCAATGATCGCGGTTTTCTTTGTAAGACTTGGCAGCAAAAGCGAATACATCATGGGCGCCCTGTATAAGGGAATGTTCGGGGCGGCAATCATCGCTGGTATCGCATTCTATTATGTTACCAATAAAATGATGGGCGGACTGGGGGATATATCCGCCATGTCGATTTACTATTCAACCCTAGTCGGACTCGTTCTAACCGTCGTTATCGTTATCATTACGGAATACTACACGGGTATCTACGGTCCCGTAAAGGGCATCGCGGATGCGTCCACAACCGGGCACGGTACCAATATCATTGCGGGTCTTGCCGTGAGCATGCAATCCACCGCATTGCCGGTTCTGGCCATCTGCCTGGCCATTTTCATGTCCTATTATTTCGCAGGACTTTACGGCATTGCCATGGCCGCAATGTCCATGCTGTCCATGACCGGTATGGTGATTGCCATCGACGCTTACGGGCCGATTACCGATAACGCCGGCGGAATAGCTGAAATGGCTGGAATGGACGAGAGTGTTCGGGCGGTCACAGATCCTCTGGATGCGGTTGGCAATACCACCAAGGCGGTTACCAAGGGGTATGCGATCGGCTCCGCAGCGCTTGCCGCCCTCGTTCTTTTTTCCGCCTACGTTCAAGAGTTTTCGTTCCACAGCGCAAAAGCGGAAATAATAAAGTTTGATCTGTCCGACGTGTATGTGATCATCGGCCTTTTCATCGGCGGACTACTCCCCTTCCTCTTTGCCTCCATTGCCATGAAAGCCGTCGGCAATGCCGGTGGTGCGGTTGTTGAAGAGGTCCGGCGACAGTTCCGGGAGATTCCGGGCATTATGGAGGGTACCGCTAAACCGGACTACGCTGCATGCGTTGATATCGTGACCAAATTCGCACTGAAGGAAATGGTCATACCGGCACTCCTTCCGGTGGTTGTCCCGGTTCTGGTCGGTTTCTTTTTAGGGAAGGTCGCCCTTGGCGGTCTTTTGATCGGCAGCATCGTCACCGGTGTTTTTCTCGCGATTTCCATGACAACCGGTGGAGCCGCGTGGGATAATGCCAAGAAATACATCGAAGACGGCCATCTGGGCGGCAAAGGCAGTGATGCACACAAAGCGGCGGTAACCGGTGACACCGTCGGCGATCCCTACAAGGATACGGCCGGTCCTGCGATTAACCCAATGATCAAGATCCTCAATGTGGTTGCGCTGTTGATGGTGCCTTTCTTGCTGTAATAAGACAATTCTTCAGGAATTACATAAAATTTAAAAAGGATTGGCGTGTTTATGCGCCAATCCTTTTTTGTTGATTGTTGATCGGATCCATGTTATGAAAAAAAATGCGTAAATGCAAAGTCGAAAGGAAGATTTGCATACATTTAAAAAATCCTAGTAGCTGGTGTGAAAATGAATGAAAAAAAAGCAAGACCGCAAACACAAACCGTTAAACCAAAAGTGCGTGTATTTCAGGTCGGCGACCTTGCGGTTTATCCGGCCCATGGCGTTGGTAAGATTGAAGCGATTGAAAGCAGGGTTGTAAACGGTGAAAAACATGACTTTTATATCATGAAAGTTCTGGAAAACAGCATGGTGATTATGATTCCCACCTGGAATGTGGATTCCGTCGGCTTGCGGGATGTTATCAGAGAAAAAGAGGTCCCCAAAATATACGAAGTTATGAAAAAAGAGCGAGATTCACTTGCGGATTCTCAGACCTGGAATCGCCGCTATCGAGAATACATGGACAAGATCAAGACCGGTTCGCTTTATGATGTCGCCGAGGTATTCCGAGATCTTTATCTTCTTCGGTTGACCAAAGACCTTTCTTTTGGTGAACGTAAACTTTTTGATACGGCAACAACCCTGTTATTAAGGGAACTTTCAACTGCAAGAAATACGGATGAAGAGACGATTCTATCCGAAATTGAGTCTTTATTTGCTGATTCCCAGTAAAAATTTCCCTGTGGTAAAATCTATAAAATATTTCCTATCAACCTTTTCTGCTCCGGATCACTATAGTCCTCATCATGCCATCCAGCGGCGCATTTACCATTCTTGTCCATAAGCACGAATCCGGCACGCGGCTTGATACACTGCTTACCTCCCGTATTGACGATTTTTCCCGTTCCCACGCCGCACATCTTATCCTGAAAGGGAGTATACGGGTTGACGGAACGGTTAAGAAGCCTGGCTACCGGGTTAAACCGGGTGATGAAATTTCCGTTTTTATTCCACCTCCCAAGCCGGTTGATTTTAACCCGGAGCCGATTAAAATCGATATCCTTTACGAAGATAAACATCTGATTGTTGTCAACAAGAAGCCCGGGATCGTGGTTCACCCTGCACCGGGCCATTATTCCGGAACGCTGGTCAACGCGCTCCTTTACCACTGTCCTGATCTCGAAGGGATTGGCGCTGAACTCAGGCCTGGAATCGTGCACCGACTGGACCAAGACACATCCGGTGCCATTGTTATTGCTAAAGGAAATCGATCTCATCGCAACCTTGCTTCACAATTTAAGTCGAGAAAGGTCAAAAAGAATTATTTAGCACTGGTTTACGGTGATATGGAATCTGAATCCGGTGTCATTTCCTTTGCCATCGGGCGGCACCCGGTGGACAGAAAAAAGATGTCGATACAAAGCCGCAAAGGGCGAACCGCTGAGACAAGGTGGCAGGCCAGGGAGCGTTTTTCAGGGTTTACATTACTCGATCTGATTTTAAAAACCGGCCGGACACACCAGATTCGCGTCCATTGTGCGGCCATTCACCATCCGATTGTCGGTGATTCCGTGTATTGCGGTCGTAAGGTAAGGAAAAAACTTGCCCAGGAGATGGACATGTCAGGTTCTATCGATTCTGTAGCGGTTTCAAGACAGATGCTTCACGCATGGCGTCTTGAATTTACCCATCCGATTACCCAAGAATGCCTCTCTATCGAGGCACCCATCCCCAAAGACATGGCAGACCTGATAGATGTGTTGCGCAAAACAAAAAACGTTAAATAAGGGTAGCCGTTCACGGGTTCAAAGGTTCAGAGGTCGCATTGGCAATTATGCGGCAGAACCCGCATTTTTTACGAGGACTTCGGATCTTCAATTTTGTCCTTGTCCCTAACCCTGAACGTTGAACCCTGAACCTGTGAACGGTTACAAATAAGGATTGCTGAGCTTCGGTCAGGCTGCATCTTTATTGTAGCAGATTCTGCAACAGTTCAGACAGCGGTTGGACTCAAAGATTGCATCCGCTTCTTTAATAACGAGATCGGCCTCGTCAAAGGATTTAATCCGATCTTCCACCGGAAGTTCGGGCATGGGTGTCCTTGGCGATGGAGTAATGCCCTCCACGGCATCAAAAAGCGAGACTGGAATTTTATCTTTAAACAACGTCGTTGGCGGCGGTGTGATGTTTTCACCGCTAAGGTACATATGAATTGAACACGCCGCCCGTCTTCCCCCGCCGATGGCTTCGACAACCAGGGAAGCGCCGGTAGCCGCGTCGCCCCCGGTAAAAACATACGGTATGCTTGTCTGGAGAGCAACCGGATCATCAGAAGCAATGGTATCTTTCCGGGTCGTGTTAATATCGGCAAGTCGCTTGCCCTCTTCTTTGAAGAACAGATCCGGCCCCTGCCCGATGGCGGTAATCAACATATCAATATCAATAAGCGTTTCAGAACCCTCGATCGGTACCGGCCGGCGCCTTCCACTGGCGTCCGGTTCACCGAGTTCCATTTTCAGGTATTCGAGTTGAGCGACATTGCCGTTTTCATCCCCGATAACACGAACTGGTGCGGCCAAAAAGTTAAATTTTACCCCTTCGTGGTCGGCAGCTTCGATCTCAACTTCATTGGCTGGCATTTCCTTGCGGGTCCGGCGGTAAATAATCGATACTTCTTCAACACCAAGACGAACCAATGTTCGAACACAGTCGATGGCCGTGTTTCCGCCGCCGATTACCGCACACTTTTTCCCGATCGGGATCTTATCGCCTTCATCCCCGTCCCCCTGCTGGTCCTTCGCAAATCGGGTCAGAAAATCGATTCCCGTGTAACACCCGTTAAGATCTTCACCTTCGACACCAAGGCTGTAATCTTTCCAGGCCCCGATTCCGAGAAAAACAGCGTCGTATCCGGACGCGACCAGTGATCCCAGGTCGAAATCACGACCGAGCATGACATTGGTGTGGCATTCAATTCCCAGATCAAGAATTCCTTGGATCTCCCATTCGAGGACCGCTTTGGGGAGTCGATACTCGGGAATCCCGTAACGGATCATTCCGCCCAATTTCGGCATCGCATCAAACAGGGTGACACCATGTCCGAGACGGCGCAGGAAATAAGCACAGCTTAAGCCGGCAGGTCCGCCGCCAATGACGGCCACTTTCTTGCCGGTAGAAGGGGCACAGGCTATGGGCAGGTGATGCCCGGAATTCATTTCAAAATCGGCAACAAATCGTTTTAACTGGTTAATCGAAACAGGTTCGTCTTCAATACCCCTACGGCAATATTCCTCGCAGGGGTGGGGACAGACCCGGCCGCATGCTAAAAGCAGGGGATTACGCTGCCGAATCGTATTTACCGCCCCTTCATAGTCCTCGTTTTTGATTTGAAAGATGTATTTGGGGATATCAATTTCAGCCGGACAAGTCTGCTGGCAGGGGGCGATACGATCACCGAACTGGTTCAGGTGAAGCAGCCGCTGGGACATGGTTTTGATTTCCATGATGTCCATCGGGCAGGCTTGTTCACATTTACCGCACCCCACGCACTTTACTTCATCAACCACGGGAAACCCATGGGGGCCCATTTTGAGCGCTCCAAACTGGCAGGCCTTGACACAATCACCCAGGCCCAGGCAGCCGACCTCGCATTCCCGCTTACCGCCGTAAAGGGCCGCAAGTGCCTGACAGGTGTTGATGCCCATGTAATAGTATTTGTCTTCCGCCCGATCTCCGCCCGTGCAGGTATTATAAGAAAGGAGGGTCTCCGCCGTACCCGGATCGACACCCATCACAACGGCAACCGCTTCTGCGGATTCCCGGCCGGCAACCATACAGACACTGGGCTCGGCGTCACCCTCAACAACGGCAACAGCGGCCGCATTGCATCCTGTATATCCGCAACCCCCACAGTTCGCGCCTGCCAAAAGCCCCTCGACTTCCGCAATTCGTGGGTCTTCATACACATAAAAAACTTTTGAGGCCAGACTCAGCATGACGCCGCAGGTTGCCCCGAGGCCTAACATAAAAAAAATGGCTCCTATCAATTTTACCTCCTTAAAACGTAACTTCTCAAAAACTTATGGTTAAACGGTTAAACCTACCAGCGGAGTCATCCAGTATTTTTTTCAAAGCGGGCAACTGTTTGAAGCCGTTTAGGGCTCCTTACAGTGACCCGAACAGCATAAATTGTTGATTGTAGACTGTTTGTGCTAAGCGATACACTCATTTTAGATCCCGTGCGCGGGGCACTGTTAGGCGCCCTTAACGGCAAGTTTTGGCCGTATTGAAAAAAATTACCGGATGGCGTAGCGGGCCTA
>JAFDFH010000275.1 GCA_019309945.1 Deltaproteobacteria bacterium | reverse complement strand
GAATAATACAGGAATCTTAGTGTCTTTGTGACTTAGTGGCGATACAATTACTTAAAATCTGCATGTAAAATCATGAAAAGGACAAATTCAGAATGCAACAGGTTGATCCCAAGGGTTCATCATTGCAAACGCACAATCTAAACCGGGAACGGATGCGATTAGAACGGACCCTTGCCCACGAAGGCCTTGATTTTAGTGCCGCTTATATGGCCGTGAATGACCTTCATGCACTCATCTGCACACATCCGGAAATCATTCGATCAGAAACAATTTCAGCGCTTCAAGGTATTTTAGAAAAACCGATTCATTCTGCCCAAACCCAATCCTTTTTTTTGTACCAAGCGGCTGCCAACGCCCTGGTTTCCGTTATGGTCGGCGCAGTTGAAATGCCGTTGGCCCATAAGAGTATTTCTGTTTTGAAAACTGTTGCCGGTAACGGTTGGGGTAATCAACACAGAGCGACAACCGAAGCGCTGGGTTCACTGCCCCTCAATATCCGCGGTCCTCGAATAAACGGGGAATCGGTGGATCGCCGGCCCCATGTCAGCTGGAATAATTTGTTGAAAAAGATACCCGTTTCCATCCGGAGTAAGCCGGAGATGGTCGGCAGGAGTTTAGTGGCGGCGGATGATAGATCGAATAGAATGCTTGTGATTAAATTGGCCCGCACCAATGATTCGCTTCAACACCTTAACACCGAAGCCCTGTGGATGGAACATTTGCAACTCAAAGCCTATCCATTGCCGGTGCGGTTTGATATTCCGGTTCCCTTGAAAGTTGATGGAAGCTTTGTTTTCCGGTTAAGCGGTTTACCGGTTCCCTTAAGGAGATCCGGACGCTTAAATATTGATTCAGGATGTTATGGTATCGGTTTTATTGCCGGCAAGGATTACTTTAGGTATCCCAACGACCATCAAAAGCAAAGACGGCTTAGCAGCGAAGAATTCAAAGAGGTTCTATTACGGAACGCCTGGTTGCTGGGGAAGCTGACGTCCCTTGGAATCGTTCATTCGGCACCGATTCCTTTGTTTCATAACCGGACGCAAAGACATCGAAGAGCGGATAACGGTATCTATGAATGGCCCCGGGGCGGCCGGCTCGACCGGTGGCTGAATTCCTGCCGGTATCCTAATTTTGGCATGTCCGGCCTGAGGGATTTTGAGCATTTTCTTTCCTTTCCGGTTACGTGCCGGAATCTTTACCCGTACATCGGCACGCATTTATTGAGTCTCATTATGGTTTCAGGCAGTTATTTCCGAAATAAAGAAGCGGATCGATACGGCCTTGGCCCGGATGGGTTGCCGGTGGATGCGAGGGAACTTTTCGACGAATCCTTTTTTGAAGAACTGATCCGTGGAATTTTTTTCAGGTACTATAAAGGCTTTTCAGGGAAGGCCTTTCATGGAGAAATGCCCGTTGATTTCAACGAACTTGCCTGCCGAATGATTGATGAGATGGGAGTGGACCACCACATGGAAGAAATCCTGAGAGTGGCTGAACAAAGAGAAATGACAGACCTGTCATTCAGGAATTTTCTGGCAGACAATGGATACTCTGAGAATGGGATCGAGGACCTGAAAAGAGGGGCGAGGGATATCACGGTTCATACCGGCCCGCATTTAGGTGGATTCAATCAGCGAATTTCTCTACCCGAGTTAATTCGTTTTCTGGCTATCGCCGCAGCGTTGTGTGTTGCCGGTAGATATGAAGAGGAAAGCGCACTTATTCCGGGAGTATTACCCGTTTGTTAATGTTCTGATAATTCATATTTAGGAAGAAATAGAATAACTTCTCAATATGTTCCGGCAGGCCCGCTACGCCATCCGGTAATTTTTTTCAAAACGGCCAAAACTTGCCGTTAAGGGCGCCTAACAGTGACCCGCGCATGTGATCTAAAATGAGTGTATCGCTTAGCACAAACAGTCTGCATGTAAAAATTTATGCTGTTCGTGTCACTGTAAGCCGCCCTAAACGGCTTCAAACAGTTGCCCGCTTTGAAAAAAATTACCGGATGACTCCGCTGGTAGGTTTAACCGTTTAACCATAAGTTTTTGAGAAGTTACGAAATAGACCATCCCAAGTAAGGAAGATCGGCGTCGAACTAGGGCAAACGCATTTGATTTCGGTACAGCGTAGCGACGGTGTGTTTCGCTTGGAAACCGACTGACTGTTTGAAGGGCTTTAGTACGCGTTAGCCCGCGCCGAATGAAATTATGACTTAAAAAATTAATGGGATCATTTAGCGACGAATTGGTGTTAATAACTCTGGCACGGCTCGGGCTTACGGGTGCTTAAGCCCAAGTTTCAGTCGGCTGGAAAGCGATACACGCCGTCGCGGAGCGTTTTCCCTGTATTGGCATTCAAATGCGTTTGGGCTTCGAACCGTTTGATATTGACACTTCGCCGGTCAGAGCGGTATAGATGTGAGTCCGCTAATCATCGGGAGTTAACCGTTTACATGGTAACCTCTCAATATGTTCCGGTAGGCCCGCTGCGCCATCCGCTGGTGGGTTTAACCATAAGTTTTTTAGTAGTTACTTTAAATGGGCTTGGGATTAGGGGGCAGGGAGATGTATTATTATGACTGCGAACATGCGAAAACGAGTGCTGCTGGTAAACATGCCATTTGTTAGCGTTAGATATCCTTCGCCGGCACTAAGTCTTTTAAAATCCATCCTGGAGGGGGAAGGCCTGTCTTGTGATGTCAGCTACTTAAATATCATCTTTCAAGATTACAGCGGTCGTCCGAATGTCTATGAGGGAATTTCCGATCTCATGATTGTCGGGGAATGGATATTCGGTGAAGCATTGTTCGGAAAGACGTGGGCTCAGTCCGAGCGAGGGAGGTTTGAAGCTATTGATGGGCCTTTACTACCAGACGGATTAAAAGGCCAAGCGGCTCGAGATGCGCTCACCGCGCTTCGCACGATGGCAGGGTCATTCATACGGAAATGTATGGAAACCCTTCCCTGGGATGACTACGGCATTATTGGATTTACTTCCGTATACAGTCAACAGGTCGCCGCGCTGGCCCTGGCGCATCGTATTAAAGAACGCTTTCCGGAAAAGATCATTGCATTTGGGGGCGCCAACTGCGAGGAGGTGATGGGGATAACGTTGCTCAGGCTGTTCCCATTTGTGGATTGGGTATTTAATGGGGAAGCCGATTTATCCTTTCCCCGGGCTGTTGCCCAGTGGTTTGGCGGCACTACACCCCAGGGGATTCCAGGGGTTGCCTATCGACATGACGGTCAGATTGTCGATCAAGGCGCCGGCCCGTCACCTGAAATGGATCGGTTGCCCTATCCTGACTTTGATGATTATTTCACCGCATTAAATCAATGGGCACCGGACTATCGGTCCCATGTCCCGATTTCGCTGGAGCTTTCGCGGGGATGCTGGTGGGGAAAAAAGTCACAATGTATTTTCTGCGGTCTCAATTGCACTAAATTGAATTTTCGTCGCAAGAATCACAAGCGGGCCGAGGATGAGATTAAGACATTGACGGCGCGCTATAAGGTGGACAAGGTGATTCTGACCGATTCCATCTTGGACATGAGTTTTTTTAAAACCCTGCTACCCGCCCTGGCGGACTGGGGAGGATTGGCGGAATTATTCCTCGAAGCCAAGGCCAACTTGAATTGCGACCAGGTGGGCCTGTTAAAATCCGCTGGTGTCACCCATTTTCAGCCCGGGATTGAAAGCCTGGATACGGAGATACTAACATTAATGCGAAAAGGGATCACCCTTTTACAAAATATCCAATTTTTAAAATGTGCGCGTGAGTATGCTGTGTATCCCACCTGGAATCTCCTCTACGGATTTCCCGGAGAGAATGCCGAGGCCTACCAGCGAATGGCGGGGCTGGTCCCGTCGATTGCTCATTTGTGCCCACCGATAGACTTAAGCCCGGTGTTACTGGTGCGTTTCAGCCCTCTTTTTGAAGAGAGCCGGGCGTGGGGCCTGAAAGATATCAGAGCCCACCCGGGATACCAGGCAATTTATCCGTTCAATCAGGAAGATTTAGATGGACTGGCCTACTTTTTCGATTATGATCACGACGGCAAGGAAAATATTTCAACCTATATTGCTCCTTTAAAGCAGCAGATCCAAAATTGGAAACAAAGCTGGGCGCAATCCCAGCCCCCCGCGTTAGTCGTTGAGCAGCAACCAGGAGGAAAAATTTTCATTCACGACACGAGGCCCTGCCG
>JAFDFH010000274.1 GCA_019309945.1 Deltaproteobacteria bacterium | reverse complement strand
AGCAATCTTCCTCGAACATATGAAAAGCCATTATACCCTGGTGAATATCCCTCTCTACGTGATGAATGTTTTCTCAAAAAGTCTTCTCGGGACGTCTATGGTTCGTGAAACACAGAAAAATATTGAATTGGTAGGCTTTACCATTGAATCTGTTGAGAAAAAAACCTTAGACATTGTTCGTCTTATTATCGCCAGAAAAACATGATTTTTCACCCAACAGGGTAAAAGGGGCACGCCCTTAAAATAATAAGAAGGTCGATCTGGGGTCGGGCCACAGCAACATATTGAGATCATATATAAAACGACCAAATTTAGCGTTAAATAAGGCCTTAAATGGCCATTTTTAGGGCCAAAAACACACTTTTAAGAGCAAAAGCAAGAAATGGTGATTAGTGAAAAGTAAATGGTGAATGGTAAATGGTGAAAGGTAAATGGTGAAAAGTTAATAGTGATTTTACCCCTGAAAATAGTGATTTAAGAGCAAAAAACACCTATATTTGGGACGTTAATCTATAAATTTCAACAGGTTCGTGTGGTCCGACCCCCAATCGATTAGAAGACTATACACGGTGGTCTCCCGAAGATGAACTATAGAGACATAAGGCAGGAAAATGAAAAAATCTACAGATCTAAAAGTTTTTATTTCAACACGGGATTCAACGTGTGACGAGTGTAGAGAGGAACTCGGTCGTAAAGCATGGATCACATTGGTCAAAGAAAAAGGTGCGCTATGTCTAACATGTGCCGATCTGGATCATCTTGTATTCCTTCCTTCCGGAAATGCAGCACTTACCCGGCGTGCGCGAAAACATTCGACCCTGTCAGCCGTTGTTTTAAAGTGGAGCCGTGCACGGAAACGGTATGAACGACAAGGTCTGTTGATTGAAATGACGGCACTGGATCGGGCTGAAAAGGAGTGTTTTGCAGACCATGACGCCAGAGAAAGAAGAAGAGAGCGAGCAGCTGTTCGGCGTGCTGAAATGGACAGTGAATATATCGAGCGTTTTGCAAAACGTGTACGAGAGTTCTATCCGGGATGTCCTTCCAAAAGGGAAGTGGAAATAGCGGAGCATGCCTGTCTCAAATACGGTGGCAGGATCGGTCGGACAGCGGCTGCAAAAACATTTGATAAAAACGCAGTTCGTTTGGCCGTTATTGCTCACATCCGGCACACCGAGACAAATTACGATTCTCTTCTGGCAAGAGAATATGATAGATGGGATGCGCGTAGTGTCGTAAAAGAAGATGTTGAACGAGTGCTGGAAAATTGGGAAGTGAAAGATCAATAAAAAAAGGGTTCTGCCTGTAGTGTATTGTGGCAATCGAGATACAAAAGATATAAATGTGGGTCGGGCCACAGCAACATATTGATATGATAGATGAAACGTTCAAATTTAGCGTTAAATAAGGCCTTAAATGGCCATTTGTGGGGTCAAAAAGAGTCGTTACTGTTATTATAGTTGGTTAACGTTACCCGACCACAAATCAAAAATCAGAACCTGTGCGGATGATTACACTTGTCCGCCTCTGGAGGATCAGGGACCCGGACTTGTACGCCTCAGGTGTATTACCCTACCGAAGCCAACCTTTTTAAGAAAAATCTCAAGCGGGAAAAGAGGCTTCCTATTCCCAAAATTCCAACATTTCAGCCCGTTTAGAGAAAAATGCCGACTTGACAATATGACCGTTATCTGTTATCTGAATTCCAGTAGTCGGTTGCCGCAGTAAGAATGATGTGTGAAATCCGGACCTATTACATATTGTGATACAACATGTTACGGCACACAACCTTAAATTTTCCCTTATCCCGTTCTCGAAAAGGGAATTCTTATCACAGATTGTATATCGATACCGAAATTGTGATATTAAAATCAAAACTATTTATATGAGGTGCGCCATGAAAGGTAAGTTTTTAGCTGTAGTTATTTTGCTGGTTTGTGTCCCCGGTTTGTTATTTCTAAACGGCTGTGGTGGGGGAGGCAGCAGTTCCAGTTCGCCAGGGGGTAGTGGTACTGTTGCAGTCCTGTTAGCGGATGGGCCAGCTGACGATTATGACAGTATCTGGATTTGGATTACCAAAATTTCCTTAATACCGGAAAGTAATAGTGACTCTCCTGTAGTAGTGTTCGAGTCGGACGATCCGGATGGATGGAAAGCCGACCTGCTTGATCTGCGCGACCAGGATGCCGTTGTGACCGTCAAAGATAATATCCCAGCTGGCAGGTACGGCAAAATCCGGCTATATATAGCCGACATACAACCAGAAGGTGGGGTTGGTCCATGTGATCCGGCTGACATGGAGATCAAACTTCCTAGCGGTAAAATCGACCTGAATCCAAAGGGCGGTTTCGAGGTCATACCCGGTGAAACAATTTCGATTCGCATAGACATTGATTGTGACAAATCGATCAGTTTGCATCCTGCTGGTCTGTCAGGGAAATGCGTTTTCCGCCCGGTGGTTTTCGTGGAAATCGAAAAGATTGAATCCCCTCGCAAGTGCCCGCGGATTCTTAAGGGAACAATTGATGAAATCTTTGATGAAAATACAGGTTTTATACTTCTTCTCGGTGAAGGGCGCGGGCCTTTAACGGTCTATTTGACAGATGACGTCATTATTTTTGGTGAAGATGGATCGCCGGTTGATAAAAGTGAATTAGACGAGGACCAGACGGTTTACGTTCGTGGAAGATTAGATGCAGAAGGCGACCTGCGTGCATCAGTGATCGTTATAGGTAATGTCTTACTGGTAAAAGGAACTGTAGCCACGCCTTTTGATGGTGATAAGTTTACACTTGAATTGATGCCGCCTCACATTTTTGCCCAAAACATCGTTGATGTAGCGGTCAGTTATGACACCTTTGTCATGATGGGATGCGACCAGGAGGTTGATCCGGATGTGATCCGAGCAGGCATGATAGCAAGAGTTGTTGGTAAAGTGTCTTTGGAGAACCAGTATATTCAAGCTATAGCTGTCCTGCTTAAAAATCAGCGAGTGATTGGTACTTTGGCTGCCATCTCAGGACCAGACGTTGACGGCGGATATGAGCTGACTGTCCAGGTCAGTGATACTGAAACGGTCAAAATCTATATGCCGTCGGGTGTTGAACCTTATATGGCAAACCTTGGTCCGGTATCAATCGATACCATAATTGATCTGTTGGATTGTGGTCGGACTCTGGGTGTAAGCATCACAGTATTCTCGCAAGATTCGTCGATTTTGACCGCAACTGACGTACGCGTCCACGGTATAAAAGTGGAGGGTGTTGTGGAGAGCATCAAACCCAAGGATGATTACGGCATGGTGCAGGTTACTTTAATAGGTGGTAAAGTTGTAGACATTCCAGAATCAGCTATTATCAAAAATTATTGGAATCCGGGCATGAATGAACCGACTAATGAGGATATAATGCTTGGTGATAATCTGCTCGTTGTTGGCTTGAACACTTGCCAGGGCGACGATTATTACGAGGCATACATGGTCATTATACTACCGTCCGATTAACCAATGTATCAACTACCTGAAACTGTAACCGATAATGATGAAACCTACATGCTTGCTCCAGGTATGTACGATAATGGATTGACCATTTATGGCAACAACTTTACCCTCATAGGTAATGATGTCGAATCATGCAACAGCACAAACCAAACTGAAATCGTTGGAGATGTCGTAATTTACGGCAATAACGCAACTTTTGAAAATATTAAATTTAATGGAAGTGTCATAGAAAACTGGACAGGTGCTCAATTCATTGATTGCTGTTTCTGAAAAATAGCCTCAACGTTTAATCTGGACAATTTCATTTAGTTTTTAAGAGTAGGGGCAATATCAAATTGCCCCTGCTCAACCAAATTCGCAACATTAGCCCTTCCCCGATCTCATGGATTTTAATGCCACATCTTCTCCCGGAACAATTCGCAAATCGAGTCAATCAATAAAATAAGACCGACCGCAAGATATTGGGGTCGATAAATCACGTCGATTTGGGTCGATTTGGGGTCGGGCCACAGCAACATATTGATATAATAAATAAAACGACCAAATTTAGCGTCAGATAAGGCCTTAAATGGCCATTTTTAGGGCCAAAAACACACTTTTAAGAGAAAAGACAAGGAATGGTGAACAGTGAATGGTAGATGGTGAACAGTGAATGGTGAAAAGTGAAAGGTGATCTTACCCCTGAAAATAGCGATTTAAGAGCAAAAAACACCTATTTTTGGAACGTT
>JAFDFH010000273.1 GCA_019309945.1 Deltaproteobacteria bacterium | reverse complement strand
CAGATATTTCCGCCAAAGTACGGCAATCGTGCTTTTTGATCCCTTCAGCCTTCAGTCTAAACAGCTTCAGCCTGACTACGTGAGTAGTTACAATAATAGTAAAATGGAAGCATTAGCCGTTTGTTAATGTGTAACCGTTTACGGAACGTTGAAATTAGAAATTAGAAATTTGTGATGCTCGCTAACTCAAAATTGGAATTTGAGCTTCTTTTTATATAATGATTAACATCCTTAATTTTAGGCACTTTAGCGCATTTTAGGCATTTTAGGCATTTGTAGCTTAGGCATTTGTAGCTCGGGTTTTTACCGTTACAGTAGATCCTTATCCTGGTTTTTTAGGTAATTCAGGGGGTTTTAGATCGCTTTTATTTCTTGTCACCTGACAAGCATCGCGCATTCAGGTGGAAATCCCCAGCTTTGGAAGGATATAAACCTGTAAGAGAACCCAAATTCCAACAACGGCAAACAGAATTACAATTCCTTTCATTTCTCAACTCCCTACTGAGACCTTTGAAAAATGCTCATTTTTATTCAAGTTCAAGGAAGGCGAAAATTTTAACCACAGGAATACATTTAGTATTTCGAGGATTAAAATTTGAGCCTGACATAGAAATTGGGCAAAAAGGGGTGTTTTGCAAAGGTCTCCTATTCATATTTCAAAGGTCCCACGGTTGTAACCCGAATATTTTATGAAATATCAGGGTGGCCGACCGCATGTTCAGCTCTTTTTAAACTCACATCACAATAAATTAACCATTAAAAATGCTTTTACAAGTTTAAGACCTGGAGCCCGGGGTTTTATCCCATGTGCAGTTGTTTTGAAAGATGAACGTCGAATATATTAAAAGATGAACGTCCAACATCGAACGTCCAACATCGAACGTCGAATAATGATGTCGCTTCGCTCCTCAAATTATTTTAAAAATCGAAAAAAAACCAATGCCGATCCTTGAATGACTATTTCTATTTCTTTTCAGCCCTTCGACTCCGCTCAGGGCCTTGAGCCTGTCGAACGGCCCTTTGACTCCGCTCAGGGCCTTGAGCCTGTCGAACGGCCCTTTGACTCCGCTCAGGGCCTTGAGCCTGTCGAACGGCCGTTTTGATACTCGTAACGAAAATCGTAATTAATTCTTCTGTTTCCTCTAAAATATCATTTAGTAGAGCCAGTTTCAAAACGTTTCAGTTTGTTCAAGGTCAAGGAAGGCGATCCGCCTGAGGCGGATTAACCACAGGAATACATTTAGTATTTCGAGGATTAAAATTTGAGCCTGACACAGAGATTGGGCAAAATGGGACGTTTTGAAATTGGCTCAAATATTATAATCTAAGACGGTTATCCGAATAAAACCACCTGGCAGCCCTTAAGAAATCCAGCCAATGAGAGTAAATTATGAGACATTGTGTCTCAAAATTTTTGTCGGCCTCATAAAAAGGTATATTTTAAGACCGTTTATGCGACCGTCTAACATAATCCTGGGACATTATTGTCTCATGAAACGTTCGACAGTTTTGAATGAGGCGGGTCTTTTAATCAGTTTGACTTGATCCGATAACCGGTCTTTGTTAAAGGGCAGGCTACGTTTAAATAGTGCCTGAACGAAAACAGATCGTGTCCGTCCCGAAACGAGGATTTTTGTTCGAGATCAAGCCTCCGGGCCGTGGGGCCTACGCCCCGGAGGGGCCTGCGGAAAATTTTACCGCAGGCATATAGTTGATATTCCGAGGATAAAATTTTGAGCATAACGCCGAGATCGGGCAAAAAGACCGTTTCTGGATGGGCACTAGATCGTTTTTACAAGTTCAGACCTAGTTGAATAGTTGAGTAGAATAATGGTTGAGCGGGAAAATATATGCTGATATTTCAGAATGTTACAGCCCTTCTCAGAGTGGCGATTGTGTTTATTGTGGTGCTCTTTGCCATCAGAAAAAAGTTATCGCTTGGAAATGCGTTCCTGATGGCGAGTATTTTTTTAGGTGTTTTATTTGACCTGGCGCCTCCGGACATTTTCAAGTCGATGGTGGCTTCGATTGTATACCCGAAAACGCTGGCACTCGTGTTCATTGTGGGATTTATCCTGATTCTCAGCAACAGCATGGAAGTGGCAGGTCAGATGCAGCGACTCCTTGATAGATTTCGGGGGCTGGTTTCAAGTCCCAGGTTGAATCTGATCATTTTTCCTGCTTTGATCGGGCTTCTGCCAATGCCCGGTGGTGCCGTTTTTTCTGCCCCCATGGTTAAGGAGTTGGGGGTGCACTCAAGACTTTCTCGCGATCAACTGAGCTTTGTCAATTACTGGTTTCGTCATATCTGGGAATACTGGTGGCCCATGTACCCGGGCGTGCTTTTGGCAACCGTCATGGCGGATATCAATATTGCTGTTTTTGTCATTTTCCTCTTTCCCCTTACTTTTGTTGCGGTTTACCTGGGGGGGCGTCCGATAAAAGGTTTTAATCAATCCGGAGAAGGCAATGCAAGATCTGCTCGACCACCGCTATGGCCTTTTATTCGGGAATTGTTGCCCATTTTGATTGTGATCATTCCGGGACTGAGTTTGGGGGTGTTTTTTTCTTTTGTATTCCCCAAAGGGCCGGTTTCCAAAGAGGCGGGTCTGATCTTCGCCCTTTTAATGGCCATTGGCTGGATCTGGTATAAAAACGGTTTTTCCAAAGGCCGAATCTGGCAAGTACTGAATAATACTCAAATTCTAAAGATGGTATATATGGTTTTTGCGATACTGATATTTAAGGGGATCCTTCAGGACAGCCATGCGGTTGAGGCCATCAGCGAAGAACTCATGGCCCTCAAAGTTCCCATCGTATTCATTGCGGCGGCACTGCCGTTTCTCGTGGGTGTGGTTACCGGGATAACCATTGCCTTTGTGGGCAGTACCTTTCCAATACTGATTCCTCTTATCCATGCGCATGGCGACGGGGGTTTTATGTTGGCATATGTGATGCTGATGCTGGTCAGCGGGTTTGCCGGGGTACTCCTTTCTCCTCTCCATCTGTGCCTTATTCTGTCCAATGAGTACTTCGACACGCCACCCGGACCGGTTTACAGGTATCTCTGGATGCCGTGCGTGGGTCTTCTATTGTCCGGTATGGCCTATTTCTGGGTACTGTATGGGTTATATCAGTGGAAGTAATAACAACCTTATGGAAACATCAGACATTCACCGGATGCAGAAATATCTCATTCGCTGGTATAGCAAATATCACCGTCAATTACCCTGGCGTGAGACAAACAATCCTTATCATATATGGGTTTCCGAGGTGATGCTGCAACAGACCCAGGTGAAAACCGTCCTGCCTTTTTATCGGAACTTCCTGGGCCGTTTCCCGGAATTGAAAACATTGGCTGAAGCGGATATGCAGGAGGTGCTCAAGATATGGGAAGGATTGGGATATTACGCGCGAGCGCACAACCTCCATAAAGGCGCCAAAATGGTCATCCAAGAATATGGCGGCCTCATTCCTGACAATATGAAGGAATTTCGAAAAATACCAGGGGTTGGCGAATACATTGCATCTGCGGTTTTAAGCATTGCTTTTGGTCAAGCCCACGCGGCGGTGGACGGCAATGTCAAGCGGGTGTTAGCCCGCCTGTTTCAAATCAAGACGCCGGTGAACAAAAGCGGCGCTTACAGGACATTTAAGGATGTTGCCGTAAAGATACTGGACGAACGCGAACCGGGCATTTTCAATCAGGCCCTGATGGAGCTGGGCGCGACCGTCTGCAAGCCGAAAAATCCGGAATGCGCCATCTGCCCCCTTGAATCGTTTTGCATGGTCAATCGATCAGGAAATGTGGATGGGTATCCAAAACGTGTAAAAAAAAAGTCGGTCCCGGAATATAGTATTGTGGTGGGTGTCGTGCATAAAAATAAGCGTGTTCTAATTACCCGGCGCAAGCCCGAGGGCTTGCTTGGTGGATTGTGGGAATTTCCAGGCGGAAAGATCCGGTCAGGTGAGGAAACGGAAGCGGCCTGTATCAGAGAAATTCAGGAAGAGGTTAATCTTGTGGTTGAAATCGATAGGTATTTAACCCGTGTGAAGCATGCCTATACACATTTTAAAATTGTTATGGATATATTTATCTGTAAGTTTATTTCAGGTCGCGTGAGGTTAAACGGCCCCGTGGATTATCGATGGGTCAAATTGCACGAACTTGATCAATACCCGTTTCCAAAGGCCAATCGAAAGTTTATGCCCCTCCTCACAAATACGCTCTGA
>JAFDFH010000272.1 GCA_019309945.1 Deltaproteobacteria bacterium | reverse complement strand
TTCTATATCGGTTTACGTTGATCTGGGTCTAATTTGTTTTTCCATGGCATCCTTGATGTATTTTCTAAAATGGATTGAAAACCATTTTAAGCTGAAATATCTAATCATCGCTGCGGTTTGGTGTGGTCTTGCCCTCGGAACGAAATATAACGGTTTAATCATACTGTTTCTTTTGACGCTTTTTATCCCGTTTATCTATTCAAGGCGTCTTTCAGGTCAGATGTCGGGTAACACATCCCATCAGGCCAGGGCACTGGGCTACGGGGCGATTTTTATGCTCGTGGCACTCCTGGTTTTTTCGCCCTGGATGATAAAAAATTACATCTGGACCCAAAATCCTGTTTATCCACTTTATAACCAATGGTTCAACCCGGCCAAGGTTGTTCCAAATCCGGATTCAGCAGGCAAATTGACCTCAGGTACACCCCCCGGTCCCGAAGTTTCGAAAAAACCTCGGGGACATTTTGCCATCAGGAGTATCCAGTATGATGAATCATGGTGGCGCATTGGCCTGATACCTGTCCGGATATTTTTCGAGGGACAGGATGGTACCCCCCAGTACTTTGATGGAAGACTGAATCCGTTCTTATTTTTTCTTCCTGTTTTTGCATTTATTGGCCTGGGAACGAACCTTGCGGTTTTGCGAACCGAAAAAAAAATTTTGCGTGCATTCGCGCTGCTGTTTTTACTTTTTGTTTTTTTCCGGATGGACATGCGGATCCGTTGGATCGCACCGATCATTCCCCCACTGGTTATTTTGTCCGTGCTGGGTCTCCATGACATCCGCACGGCGATCGCAGATCGATTCCCCTCTAAAGGGGTAATTATTGGTGGGAGTGTTGTATTTACCATTGTCGCCGTTGTGTTAGCCATGAACACGGGGTATATTATCGACCAGTTCAGATATGTCGACCCGGTAAACTATATCAACGGAAAGATCGGGCGGGATGAATATATCGAAAAATTTAGACATGAATATCCGACCATTCTGTTTGCCAACCAAAAGGTTCCGGAAAACGCAAAAATATTATCTTTGTTTTTAGGTAATCGGAATTACTACAGTGACAGGGAGATGGTGTTTGATGAATATCAATTCAGGGAAATTGTATGGCGGGCAGCATCACCAAGGGAAGTGTTGATTAAATTAAAGAAAAGAGGCATAACCCATTTACTTATCAGATATGATCTTTTTAATGAGTGGTGCAACACCAACTTCAAAGATAAGAAAAAGGAGATCCTGGGAGAATTTTTAAAAGCGCATTCAATTCGGATCTATTTCAAGAACGGATATGGGCTTTTTCGATTGGAAAACGCCGGGGTTTCATACTGAAGGGGTTTTAATAAAAAAATGAAAGACACCAGGGTTTCGATCATCATTCCGGCCTACAATGAAGCCGGCGTCATTGGCGATGTTGTTTCAAAAACTAAAACCCTTTACCCCGACTTTGAGATTATCGTCATCGATGACGGTTCATCCGATGATACGGCGGCAATTGCAGGAGAGGCAGGTGCCGCCGTTTATCGCCATCCCTACAATATCGGCAACGGTGCGGCCATAAAAAGTGGCATCAGAGTTGCGTCCGGTGAATTCCTGGTATTTATGGATGGAGACAATCAGCATGCCCCGGAAGATATCGCAACCCTGCTGAAATACCTTCCTGATTTTGATATGGTGGTTGGTGCACGTTCCAAAGCAGATCAAGCCTCATTGGGACGTGCGCTTGGCAATATGGCTTACAACTGGCTGGCATCCTATGTTGCCAAATTTTCGATCAAGGACCTTACTTCAGGTTTTCGGGCTATAAAATCAGATATTGCCCGCAGCTTTTTATACCTGCTCCCCAATACCTATTCCTATCCGACCACTTTGACGTTGGGTGTTTTAAGAAGTGGTCGAAGTGTGAAATATCTTCCCATCAAAATCCATCAGCGCAAAAAGGGAAGCAGTAATATCAGTACGGTTAATGACGGGGTACGATTTTTTATGATCATAACCCGAATATGCACCCTTTATTCTCCGATGCGAGTATTTCTTCCGGTTTGCCTTATAACGTTTTTGGCGGGGGTTTTAAATTACCTTTACACGTTTTTCACTCAGGGGCGCTTCACCAATATGAGTACCTTCCTGTTTGCCACCTCGGTGGTCATTTTCATGATGAGTCTCATTTCGGAACAGATCTGCCAGATGAGGTTTGAAAGACGTGAAGGGGATAGATCGAATTTACTTCGCTCATAATAGGAATTAGGTTTAAAATATCTGCAAAAGTTCAGCTGTGGCTTAGTTCCTTAGTGGCTGAACTATTACAAACGAATTTCATATGATGATTGCAAAGACGGACAGGCAAGAATGAATTTTTCAGTTATTGTTCCTGCCTATAATGCCGAAGCAACCCTGCCGGCTTTACTCGATTCCCTGTCGAATCAGAGCTACAATGATTTCGAAGTCATTGTGATCGATGATTCCTCGGGGGATAAAACCCCTCAGATCGCTCGTTCTTATCCGTGTAAACTTATCACGTTGCCGGAGAACCGCGGACCGGCATATTGCCGCAATATTGGCGTTAAAAATGCCCGTGGCGAGATTCTTGTTTTTACGGATAGTGACTGTCGTGTTGATCCCAACTGGCTGACAAATATTAATAATTATTTTTCACTAAATGATATTGAAGCAATCATGGGAAGGCTTGTTCTAATGCCGTCGTCGTTGCTGGGAGATTCGATTTCGGCATTAGGATTTCCTGCGGGCGGCACCATAGGATTCGACAGGATCTGGAAGGTGGATCAAAATGGGTTCACGGACAGCCTTAGTACGTGTAATTGTGCCGTGAAGAAAAATGTATTCCGAACGGTCGGAGGGTTTGATGAATCGTTTCCCTTTCCAGGAGGAGAAGACACGCTATTTGCTTTTAATTTACGAAAACGTGATTACAGGATCAAATATTGCCCTGATGTGCTGGTACATCACGGATCCCGGGATTCATTGACAGATTTCGTGAAATGGCAGTTTAAAAGAGGTTTCAGCAGCTATATTTTTTCAAGCAAGGTTTCCGGGAAAAAGAAATTTCTTACGTTGCGACTGTGGTCCACCGGAAATATTTTGAGACATTATTATAACGATAGAAAATTTCCGCTTATCGTTATGCTTTTGAGTACAAGCTTTTTGGTGCAGTTTGCCGGATTCTTATACGGCAGGCACAAAGGAAGATACGCATGAAGGTGTTAATCATAAATCCCCCCTGGCCGGGAAAAGGATTCGGCACACGATCACAGAACAGAATCATAAAACACAGAAGTGATAAGTTTCTGCAGTATCCTATATTTCTTGCTTACAGCGCAGCTCAATTAAAGGCGGCTGGTCATAGCGTCAGCTATATCGATTCCGTGATCCAGGACTTTGATATGAAACAGACCCTGGCGGAAGCAAGGAAAGAAAAGCCGGACGTTATATTTATGGAAACCACAACTCCCTCCATAGAGGCTGACTATTTGAGCCTGGGCGAATTGAAAGATGCAACCGGAGCGAAAATCGCTGTCGGCGGCCCCCATGCCACCTATTTTCATAAAGATGTTTTAAAGGATTGTTCAGCCATCGATATCGTGATTCGCCATGAATTTGATACCAAGATTGCCAATGTCGTCTCAAACCTGGGTGACCTCAAGCTTGTCAGTGGCATCACTTACCGGAATGGTAGTGAAATTATGGATAACGGAGATGGTGAGTATTGTCAGGACCTTGACGTGCTACCCTTTCCTGACAGAGAAACAATACCGTGGAAATGGTATCTGGAGGCCTGGTATTCACGCAAACCGTTCATGAATATGATGACTTCCCGGGGATGCCCTTACTATTGCACTTTTTGCCTGTGGCCCCAAATTATGTATGGCCATAAACAACGATTTAGAAGCCTGGATAATGTGTTCGCCGAAATCGACATGCTCGTCAAGCGCTATGGTGTTAAGGAATTGAACATCGATGACGGGACGTTTACAACCAATAGAAAGCGCGTGATTGAATTCTGCCAGAAACTGCAGCAGAAGGATTACCGCCTGATATGGACGTGTAACGGCCGGGTGGACAACCTGGATGAAGAGATGTTGTCCGAGATGAAATCGGCAGGGTGCAAAATGATTCGTTTGGGGGTTGAAAGCGGATCACAAGATGTCCTAGATAAAATAAAAAAGGGGTTAACCTTGAAACCGATCGAGGAGGGCATTCGGAGGGTAAAAAAACACGGTATTCAGACTTTGGGCGGGTTTATGTTCGG
>JAFDFH010000036.1 GCA_019309945.1 Deltaproteobacteria bacterium | reverse complement strand
TCCGGATGGATGACCCGTTTTAACCGCCTGGTCCAGCTGGGACCACGAATGCACTAGATGATGATGATGCATAATCATGTAACCGATATAGCGAGGAGAATTTTTTGAAAGAAAAGTTTTGGCGGCATCCGTATTGGAATATTGATCATCTGTTTTTATTAGCAGATTCATGGCTGTCAGTGCATTGAGAAGCATTCCGACGCCTCTTTGATCCGCCTAAATTAGAAGCGATATCCTCGATTCGCAGATGTGCATCTCCGATTGTCGTAAATACATCCAGTTTGACACCGGCATGAAGGGTGCATGTCTTCCAGTAGTATCCGGACGTTTCCAGTAACCGACCCGGATTCCATTCCTGTGTATTCATTTTATTTTCCTTTTTTAAAAAGCTAAAGTCCTGAACCCTGAGCTATCGAATCAGGCAAAGGCTCAATAACGGTACATAAGTAATCAGAATCAGAAACGCGAGCATCAAAATCAGATAGGGCACGGATGCTCGATAAAGCACGGTAATGGGTTTTTGGAACTTGAGGCCGGCAATAAACAGATTCATACCGATGGGCGGCGTTGAATACCCAATTTCAAGATTCACCATGAAGATCACACACAGATGAATCGGATCCACACCATATTTCAGTGCGATGGGCACCATGATCGGCACGATGACGATAATGGCTGAAAAAATATCCATAATACAACCCACCGCCAGCAAAAACAGATTTAATCCGGCCAGGAAAATAAATTTATTCGCGGTCAAACTCGTTAAAAAGGCTAAAATCCTCCCCGGAATCTGTTCCTCGACCAGATAACCGGTAAAACCAAGGGCAAAACCGAGAATAACAATGATGGCGCCGGCGAGCATCACACTCTCGATCATGATCCCCGGAAGCTGCTTAAAAAAATGTACCTCTCTTAAAATAAAGCATTCCGTAACGATCACATAAACCACAACCAGAGCGGAGACTTCCGTGATGGTCACAAAACCGCCATAAACGCCAAGAATAATGATGACAATAATCGGCCAATCCCATATTCCTTTGATAAAGGCGGTCTTTACTTGATCCCATGATACAGTAACCGCTGACCTCTCTCGCCTGTGCGCCCGGGTTGCATAAAATTGATGGCAAAAAGCATACATCGACAATACAGCAATAGACAAAATCCCAGGCAACAGGGCGGCTTTAAAAATTTTGGGGATTTCGATCTGGGCAACAACGCCATATAGGATAATCGGAAGGCTGGGTGGAAATAAAAGTCCCCGGCTACCCGAAGTCGTCAGCAATCCCAGTGTAAATGTTTCATTATACGCTCGTTTCCGTAATATCGGATACAAGACACTTCCCAGAGCCACAATGGTAACCCCGCTGGCCCCTGTAAGGGCCGTAAAAAACGCACAAGCGCAAAGGGCCGCAATCGCGAGGCCGCCGGGCAACCAGCCAATCAGCGCCTGCATGAGGTTCATGATGCGTTTCGGGGCTTCGGTTTCAGTTAATAAGGTTCCGACGAATGTGAACAACGGTAATGCAACCAGTACCGGCATGGACGCCAGTCGATTCACCTCGATCAGAATGATCTGAAGTGACAACCAGTCAAAATCGACAAAATAGAGGCATACAATCGACAGACCGGCGATAACCGTAAACAAAGGCGTTTCGATGACTGCAAACAGGACAATTAAAAAGATTAACAGGGTAAACATGCTTATTGTTGTGTCGCTTTATCCGGTTTCGATGCCGACAGCGAACGCGAATGAATTGATACGGGTCTGCCCATATGATAAACCATACGCACAAAATACCTGAAAAAAGAAACCAAAAAAAATATAGGGAAAATTACGGAAATCCACCCCCACCACCCGAAAATCGCAATCTCATTTGTCACAAATTCCAGCGCAGCGATGAACAGGATCCCTGTAATAATCATTCCGAATAGGCTGGCAGCGATATTTGCGCTGAAACGAATTTTTTCAGAGCAAAATCGAAGCAGCAATTCCAGTTTAATATGACGCTTTTCTTTTAACGCCAGGGAAGACCCGACCAGGACCAACCAGAGGACGAGTGCCGGGGCGATCTCTAAAATCTTCTGAAAGGAAAGGTGAAACAGGTTTCGTGAAATGATGTTGAAAAAAATCAACAAAATGAGTGCGGAAAAAAACACCACCACCAAAAACTTTTCGATTACCGCTAAAAAATCATCAATTTTGTTCATCCACCGCATAAACGTCCTTAATTCCTGACCCGGACAAGCCGGAAGCAAATTGGTTTTTATTGAGTGCCATAAAAAACAAGAAATTAAAATTTAAGGGCCTACGCTTCTTCCGAGACTGTACTCGGAAGAAATGGCCCCCTGGGGCAACTGTAACGGTAAAAACCTGAGCTACAAATGCCTAAAATGCCTAAAATGCGCTAAAGTGCCTAAAATTAAGGATGTTAATCATTATATAAAAAGAAAATAAAATTCCAGTTTTGAGTTAGCGAGCATCCCGTATCGGCTATCGGACGCAAGTGGAAAAAACGTAGACTTCAAACATCGACAACAAATTGTCGATCTGAATTCGTTAAGGGCCTAATTTGCGGAACGATGTTTCTTCAGGATTGCCTGTACGTTGTTGAACAATTCTTTACTGTAAAGATCAGGGATGTTTTTTTCATAAGTTTTTAGGGCGTTTTTTTCAAATGAAGCAATCTGTTCGGTTGTCGGGGCCAAAAATTTAATTCCGGTTTCTTGTAACACCACCATGGCCTCGGCGTTGTCGCGACGGGCAAGTCGGATCAACTCGTTGGAATACTTCTTCGCAGCTGTTCTCAGAATCTCCTGATTTTCTATCGAAAGTTTATCGAAGACATTCTTTTTCATCAGCAGAGCACCAGTCGAATTCACCATCGGATAATCCAGTATGTACTGAATCCTCGAATACCACTGGAAAACGATGGCCGCCAGCATCGGCGAATAGAAAGCATCGATCATTCCCGTTTCGAGACCTGTATTTACATCGGTCAAATGGAGTGGATAGGTCCTGATTCCGAAAGTCTCCAGAAAGGTTTCGGCAACCGGATCACCTTTCCACACCCACATCTTGACGCGCTTGAGTTCATTGGGTCCCGAAATGTCCGTCTTGGAAAAAAAATAGACAAATCCTGCCTCTGCGAACCCGAGCAAAACATACCCTTTCTTGGCAAAATCGGCCTCAAACGCTTCATACAATTCTTCTTTGACCCGATCGATCTCATCGTAATCATGAAACAATAGCGGCGCTTCGAGAATTCGTATGGCAGGCACCAAAATGCCAAGTCCGACACCGGAAAAACCTGCGGCGTGGATACGATTCACCCGCATTTTCCGAAGGACATCCATCTCATCCCCGCTGATCCCCCCGGCATAAATTTTAAACTTTACCTCGCCGTTTGTGCGTTCCTCGACTTCCCTCGCCATTTTATAAAGAGTGTTGGTCCATGTGCTGCCTTCAGGTGTGACCAGCGCAACCTTGATAACCGTTTCCCCGGCACCAACTCCGCCGCCGGTCACATGTAATGTCAATATCACCAGAAGAAAAAATAGCCCCGAAAAATATCGAATTCTCACTCTTTTTATCCTTTCTATATTGATGGCCTCGCTAAAAAAGAACTTTTTAGGAGTACATCAAATTTGCTTTTATTCGAATAATTGATCAATCGCATCCAGATACATCTTGGCCCGGATCACGGCCAATTTGTTATACAACGGATACGCGTTCCGGCTTTGCGGATAGTGAATAATTCTGGTCATCACATCTTTAAACTTTTTTCTTTCCTGTTTTTGGTACAGGTAAAAACGCCCAAAATACACATCTGCCAGCAAAAAATCTTCTCCCGCGATTTCTTTGACGTTCTTATAGTGGGACAACGCGGCCTCCATATTCCCGCCCAACATCGGTGGTCGCGAGGCATAATACGCGCACAGAAAAAGATGCGCGCCACCGTAATAATAGCCCGGATTCAGTTCGATGACCCGTTTCATTGCCTTTTCAGCCAGTTGTGCCATCGAAATGGCTTTGATCGAGTCGCGGTTCAAATTGACGTAAGCGCCCAGGTTAAATCCATACCAGAACAAGGCGGACACATCGTTTTCAGTTAATTTATTAAAAAATTGATCCCGGGTGCTCACTTGCTTCAATTGATCGCCACATGGGCCATGTTGCACTTCAAGCGCCTTCAAAGCATAATCGGTGCCTTTCACGTAATACCGGTTCAGGGTTTCTCTTAAAATCGAAACCGCCCTTCCCCCCTCCCCTGATTGTTCCTCTTCCGCTATGTTCCCTTTTAGAACCGCCCGTTCCCACTTACCCTCAAAACTGACAAACGCGTAGCTGCCATAAAATCTTGCCAAAAGGACAAGCAGTTCGGAATTGTTCGGACTCGTTTCCAGCAGGGCCTCTAAAAGTTTAATGTTTGCGGGGAAGGCTTTCCCCAACATTTCCAGGTCATCGTCCTGTTCAAAAACCGAAATACCGTTTGCCAAAATTCCAGTGAATTCGTTGACCATCATTTTCCGTGCGGAACAGGAACAGCAACAAACAACCAGCATGCTGATCAACATCAACCGATTGATCACCTTCACTGTTTTTTCCTCCCTTCACGCATCCTTTTCATGATTCTACATGTAACTTTTGGGTTATACCTGAATTCTACAATTGCTGATTTCGCCGCAGGTTCAAGGCGCAGGGTGTGAAGCCGTAATCAGCTACTGCGAGCAGCCTGCAACACAGAAGATGCGGTGAAAGCGGTAATTGTAGAGTTCAGGTATTGATATATCATCCCCTATCCTTCATCAAGTATCAAGGGTGATGTTTGTGTCAAAAGGTCCCCGAACACAGGTTTTAGTGCTTTAACAATTACTTATGAGGTTTTTGTGTCAAAAAAATATTTGAACTATAGCCCTCGCTGATTAGTGTCTTCCCATTCAACATTCGACGTTGGATGTTCGATGTTCGATGTTCATTTTTTTCAGTTCCTCCCGCGCAAAAACAACTTAGCGCTTATGGGTCATATGGCCCGACATTATTTGCATATCTTCGAAAGCTTTGATTTGTTCTTGCAAAACTAGGTGCCTGTGCTATTTACATATTGACGAGACCTTTGCAAAACGCCCCTTTTTGCCCAATTTCTGTGTCAGGCTCAAATTTTAATCCTCAAAATGCTCAATGTATTCCTGTGGTTAAAATTTTCGCCTTCCTTGAACTTGAACAAAAATATGCATTTTTCAAAGGTCTCTGAATACATTCAAAACCCACCCGACAGATGCGTCTGGTTTCCTGACCCCGCATTGCAGCTTATTTTAAAATTATTCTTGGCGAAGCGGAAGATCATTCCCGCAAGGAGGGAAACAGCTTTATGCTAGTCGTTTAATATCTGATTATCGGGGATTGCGGTGATGCGATCCCGAACAATTAACCAGAAAATTGTAAAGGAGGGTAAACGGATGAAAATTTTTAAGACGCTGGTAGCAATTTTAGCAATTATTTTAACGGTGGTTTTTCTTTCTTCATGCGCTGAGCAGAAAGATGTTACTGAACTGGAAAAAAGGATTACAGAACTCAAAGAGCAAAATGCAGAACTGCAAAAGCAAACTTTTGTGGCCGGCAAAACCTTGGATTCCGTCAGGGCCAAAGGGTTTATCCAGGCCGGTGTTAACGGCGGTGTTTATGGATTTAGCATGCCGGATGATAAGGGTGTCTGGAACGGTCTGGACGTTGATACGGCCCGGGCCATTGCCGCCGCGGTGTTCGGTGACGCCAACAAAGTTAAATTCTCAGCTTTGACGGCCGTGCAGCGTTTACCGGCCCTGCAGTCCAAAGAAATTGATGTTCTCTGCCGCAACACTACCCAGACCTTGACGCGCGAAACTACGAACGGTCTCAATTTTGCTCACGTAAACTATTATGATGGCCAGGGGTTCCTGGTGCCGAGAAAATTGGGAATTAAGAGTGCCATGCAACTGGAGGGCGCCACGGTGTGCGTTTTGCCCGGAACGACCACCGAAATGAACGCAGCCGACTTCTTTCGCAGAAACGGGATGAAATGGAAGCCCGTGGTAATTGAACAGACGGCCGAGCTTTCCAAAGCCTTTTTCGCCGGCCGCTGTGACTGCCTGACCTCTGACGCTTCCCAGTTAGCCTCCCACCGATCCGTGGCCCAAAATCCCGACGACTATGTACTCCTGCCTGAAATTATTTCAAAGGAGCCGCTTTGCCCTGTAGTCCGTCATGGTGACGACCAGTGGTATGACATTGTCAATTTTTCGGTCATGGCGATGATCAATGCCGAAGAAATGGGCATTAATTCGAAAAACGTAGATCAAATGCTTGGCAGTAAAGACCCCGGGATCATGCGATTCTTAGGAGTATCCCCCGGTATGGGCCAGGCTCTGGGGCTGGATGAAAAATGGGCCTACAACATCGTCAAGCAGGTGGGGAACTATGGCGAGGTTTTTGAGCGTAACGTAGGCGTCTATACACAGCTCGGCCTCGAGCGTGGCTTGAACTCCCTGTGGACCAAAGGCGGCCTGATGTACGCAGCACCCTTTAGATAGCAGGCCTGCCAGGTACGCCTTTACTGGTCATTTTTTTACTTTATTAGTTCTTTAGTTGTACGTTTTGTGCTTTTTGTGGAAAAAACTTTTTCCATTCTGCCACTAAGGCACCAAGGCACGAAGAAAGAATAATAAAGATATCCTTCGTGTCTAAGTGTCTTTGTGGCAAATCTTTTTGTTTCCGGCTTGTCCGGGTTAGGTCTTGAAAACCCGATCTTGGGACGGATTCACAGCCCGTGTTTCCGTCCGGAAAGATTTACCAGGAGGGGTGGCCCGCCCTTGCGTGTGGGAATGAAGCCTTGATTCTGCGCGCTTCTGAAAGCAGGTCCGGGTCGGGCCTTCTCTCCGGGTGCACATCTGGAAGTGCCCGATCTCTAGAAGTCTATTCTCTGATGTCCTACCAGACGATTGAATATGCAACTGGATAATACGAATTCAAGATTCGAAAACCTCCCCGGCAAGGTGCCGTTCTGGCTGGACCAGAAAAAGCGCTCAATCCTCTATCAGTTTTTTGTACTCTGCATGGTAGGCCTGCTGGCCTATTATCTTGTATCCAACACCCTGGAAAACCTTGAAAGACAATCCATTGCCACAGGATTTGGTTTTCTTCAGCGGGAGTCGTCATTTGAGATTGGTGAATCCCTTATCCCTTACTCCTCAGCCCATTCTTACGGTCGCGCCCTTATCGTCGGCACACTGAATACGCTAAAAGTTTCCTTTGTCGGTATCGTGATCACCGTGATCCTGGGAACTATTATCGGACTAGCCCGACTGTCCGGCAACTGGCTGGTATCTAAGTTGGCCGCCCTTTACATTGAAGTGATGCAGAACATACCGGTGCTTTTACAACTGTTTTTCTGGTACGCGCTTTTTTATGAAACCTTTCCATCTCCACGGCAGGCCCTTAACCCCATAAAGGGGGTGTTTCTGTGTAACCGCGGGGTGGCCTTTGCGGTTCCCGAGGCGCATACGTCCCATATATACATGCTCCTGGCTTTAGTATTGGGAGGAGTGTTGGTTTACTTTCTCCATCGCTGGGCAAAAGCAAGACAGGGTAAGACGGGCGAAGCCTTTCCGGTTTTTCGGGTCTCTACCGGTATTATCATTGGGTTTCCTCTGATGACCTGGCTGGCCTTCGGAACCCCCATGGAGATGGATATTCCCGTGTTCAGAGGATTTAATTTTGTAGGTGGTATGACACTCAGCCCGGAGTTCATCGCCCTTTTACTGGGGTTGGTTTTATATACCGCCGCCTTTGTGGCGGAGGTCGTAAGGGCTGGAATCCAATCGGTCAGCAAAGGGCAAACCGAAGCGGCCTTTTCCATTGGCCTGAAACCCGGCCAGGTCCTGAATCTGGTAATCCTGCCGCAAGCACTGCGAGTGATCATTCCACCGTTAACCAGCCAGATGCTGAACTTGACCAAGAACAGCTCGCTGGCGGTCGCTATCGGCTTCCCGGATTTCGTTTCAGTGGCCAATACGACGATTAATCAGACCGGCCAATCCATTGAGGGTGTGGCCCTGATCATGTTGGTCTACCTCATTTTCAGCCTATCGACCTCGGTGTTTATGAACTGGTATAACAAAAAAACCGCGCTGGTCGAAAGATAGAAGGATCAATGCAAGAAGCGTATACGGATAATCCAACCGAAGAAATCATAAAACCACCGGTTACCAGCATTGGCGTACTGGGATGGATCAAAGCAAATCTGTTCAATGGCTGGTTCAACTCTGTACTTACGCTCGTAATCCTCTTCCTACTCTGGAAAACCGTGCCACCCTTTTTTCGATGGGCCTTGGTTGACAGTGCCTGGCATTCGACCGGGGTGGGGTGCAGGGAGGCCTCCGGTGCTTGCTGGTCCATCGTGACAACCAATCTAAGGTTTATCATATTCGGTTTCTTCCCTCGCGAATCACAGTGGCGGCCTCTCCTGGCCATGCTGATTTTATTCGGCCTTCTTTTTTGCAGTCAAAACCGGAACTACTGGAAGAAATCGTTGGGGTATGCCTGGATAGCAGGTCTGTTTACTATGGGGTTACTGATGAAGGGAGGGATTTTGGGATTGACCCCGGTGGAAAGCACCCAGTGGGGCGGATTGCCCCTTACCCTTCTGCTTTCTGTTTTCGGATTAACAGCGGCGTATCCTCTGGGAGTCATTCTAGCCCTTGGCCGTCAGTCCAAAATGCCT
Source organism: Deltaproteobacteria bacterium (assembly GCA_019309945.1). Classification (GTDB taxonomy): domain Bacteria; phylum Desulfobacterota; class Desulfobacteria; order Desulfobacterales; family JAFDFH01; genus JAFDFH01. The sequence continues at coordinate 3,381 of JAFDFH010000036.1, read as the reverse complement.
GCGATTAAACTGCTGTGTATCCTTTATATTGAATTGATCCGGGGTGTGCCATTGATCAGCCTCCTGTTTATGGGGTCAATCATTTTCCCTCTCTTTTTGCCCGAAGGGATCACGATCAACAAGATTCTGCGTGCCCAGGTGGCCATTATTATTTTTACGGCAGCTTATATTGCCGAAGTGGTTCGAGGGGGTCTGCAGGGTATGAGCAAAGGGCAGTACGAGGCGGCCGATTCTCTGGGCTTAAACTACTACCAAACCATGCGGTTGATCATCTTACCCCAGGCTTTGAAAATCATCATCCCCCCTACGGTCAGCATTCTCATTTCAGCCTTCAAGGACACCTCCCTGGTCATGATCATCGCCCTTTTCGACTTACTCAAGACCACACAAACCGTCCTTTCCAATCCCGAGTGGATGGGCTTCAGTAGGGAAGCATATATATTTATCGCCATGCTTTACTTTTTAGGATGTTTTTCAATGTCGAATTACAGTCGAAAGCTTGAAAAGGAGTTGTCAAGAGAAGGTTAGACTTTTATTCTGTAACAAGAGGGTTGTCATGAACCAGGAAACATCAACAAATACTGAAAACCAATCGTCTGACGAGGCCATTATCGAAATCATTGATATGCATAAATGGTTTGGCGACTTCCATGTGCTTCAGGGCATCAATTTGTCTGTGCACAAGCGCGAACGTATCGTCATCTGCGGTCCTTCAGGCTCAGGAAAATCTACCCTGATCCGCTGTATCAATCGCCTGGAGGAACACCAGAGGGGCCGCATTATTGTGGATGGAATTGAACTGACCAGCAACATCAAGAATGTCGAAAAAATCCGCACCGAGGTGGGTATTGTGTTCCAGCACTTTAACCTTTTTCCCCACCTCAATATTGTTGACAACCTGACCCTGGGACCGATTTGGGTTAGAAATATACCCAAAGCCGAAGCCGAAGAAACAGCCATGTATTTTCTGGAAAAGGTGCACATTGCAGACCAGGCCCAAAAATACCCGGGACAGCTTTCAGGCGGCCAACAACAGCGCGTCGCTATCGCTCGAAGCCTCTGTATGAATCCGAAAGTGATGCTTTTTGACGAACCCACTTCAGCCCTCGATCCTGAAATGATCAAGGAAGTATTGGACGTTATGGTTGAACTTGCTCAAGAAGGGATGACGATGATCGTGATCAGCCACGAAATGGGATTTGCCAAGAGTGTGGCCCACCGGGTGCTTTTCATGGATTTTGGCCGCATTGTGGAGGGAAACACACCCGAGGAGTTTTTTGAAAACCCCCAACACGAACGAACCAAACTCTTTCTCAGCCAGATTTTGGATTAAACTCCCAAGCAACAGACATATTATCTTTTCTATGCGTTTTGAGCGACGTCAAAAAAACAGCCGGAGGCTAAAAAGCTCTCCGGCTGTTCCAATTTCACGATGCATCATTCTATAGGCATCAAATTAACTCTGTTTGTCATATCATCGCGATTTACGGGGATTGTCTTAATTGCTTATGCCACTGCCAGGCGGTTCTGATAATCGTTGACAAGTCATTGTACTGTTGTTCCCATTCTAAAATATTTTTCGCCTTAGCGCAGTCGCCTATCAAAACGTCTGGATCTCCAGGTCTTCTATTCCACTCTATGGCCTTTATCTTCTTTCCGGTAACTTTCGCTGCGGTCTTAATCACCTCTTTTACTGAAAACCCCTCACCATTTCCCAGGTTGAAAACGTCACTCTTTCCACCTTTAAACAAATATTCCAATGCCAGCATATGTGCGCTTGCAAGATCGGTCACATGGATATAATCTCTAATACAGGTACCATCTGCGGTGTTATAGTCCGTGCCAAAAATCTTTATATGATCTCGCTTGCCTATCGCTACATCTAAAACAAGAGGGATTAAATGGGTCTCGGGTTCATGCCATTCGCCGATCTCTGTATCCGGGTCGGCCCCGGCAGCATTGAAATATCGAAGAGAAACATACTTTAAATCGTAAGCAACCGAAAAATCTGAGAGGATCCATTCAACCATGAGTTTGCTACGACCGTAAGGATTAACAGGTTCGCGAACATGTTTCTCAGTTATGGGTATTGCTGCCGGATAACCATAGGTGGCACACGTAGAAGAAAATATAAAATATTTTACACCAAACTCCCTCATCACGTTTAGAAGATAAATTGTATTTGCAACATTGTTAAGATAATACTTGGCAGGATTCTCGACCGATTCGCCAACATAGGCATAGGCTGAAAAATGCATCACGGCTCTAATCGGAAACCTTTTGAAAACAGATCTCAACTGCTCAATATCGGCCAGGTCCCCCAGAACAAAATCGCCCCACTTAACGAGTTCCTTATGGCCATAAACCAAATTGTCATAAATAATAGGCCGGTAGCCCTTTTTCTGACTTTCCTTGGCAACATGCGACCCGATATAACCGGCCCCACCAACAATCAAGATATAATCGTTTTTCATTCTTGGAGATTTCGAGACACCCGTAACTTTTTCACCTGCCGGGGAAAGTTCCGGGATGGAATTGAATTAGTTTTTTGGGTTAAGTGGATAAATATCTGAGTCGTTCGAGTATTCATTGGTAGTATTTCCACATTATGTGATAGGTTTATATTGCTATCATACAATAGCCATGTCAATTAAAAAATAAGATAAACTTGATAGATTTGAAAGTTCGGGACGATTATAACGCTCTAAATTATCTCAACCAATTCAACTAATAAAACCGACATTATTTTTTTCATCCATCCAAACCGATTAATTTATTTACTTATTAATGGACGTTAGATATGGAAAATGAGAATATCCCTCTCAGCGTTAACAAACTCCATTCCCCGAATTCCAAACCCTTTTTAAAAACCTTGACAATTATAGTAAAGTAGGCATAATAATAACTAATTAAATGGTTAAGAAAAACGGCATATCCAAAGTGAGATTTAGCTTCCAGCCTTTGGAATCCTGATCGGGAGGTTATTCTTATGAAGAATTCTCCACAACAATCCGTTGATTCTAAGGTCAGCACTCAGTTGAAGGATCTCCTTCGAGATGTTTCTACTTACATCGACGGTGCCTCTGAGGAAGAAAAGCGAGAATTTATGACCTCGCTGGAGAATTTGTGGCAGGGCCACCGAAGAAATCATCCCAGGAAAACCTGCTCCATGCGCATAACTTACTTCACGAAGGATTGGGGCTTCAATGACTGCATTGCTAACATAAGTACTGGTGGTGTGTTTATCGAAACCGATGAGACCTTCTCCGTTGGGGAGCAGATGAAACTAGTGTTTTGGCCCCCCAACCGTAAAGAACCAATCAAAGCCGAAGGCCAGGTTGTCTGGAGCCCCCCAAAGGGAATCGGTATAAAATTCCCAAC
>JAFDFH010000035.1 GCA_019309945.1 Deltaproteobacteria bacterium | reverse complement strand
CACGGAAGGAATAAGGATGGCAGCGGTATCTCCGGGTTTGTTTCCAAGGGTACGCCCCATGATTCTGGTACCAAAACCTGAATATACCAGGGGATGTTTTACCGGTGCTTGCAGGTCTTGCCCAAGGAACCTTCTAAACCAGCTCACACCGTCGCCTTTAACGATATGGTCGGCATCAATGCTTTCATGGATGGCCTCCTTGTTGGTGATATGTCCGCCAATAACAATCGTTGCTCCCGGCAGGTATTTTCGCACAAGCTCACACATTTTTTGGGCTTTACCGGTATTGGTGATAATCGCGCTGATACCCACGATGTCATAAGCGTTATGCTGGATCTCCTTGATAAAACGGTCCAGGGTCGGAAAGTCAAGGAGCGTGCAGGGCGCATCAATATTAGACTGAAGAAACATCAACCCAAAAGATCGATGAAACATTCGCAAGGAAAACCCCCCCTGCACGCGTGTTTTACGGCTTCCATATTCATCGTTTTGCGCATAGGGTCCAAAGACACTGGATAGTAAAACACGGGCACGTGTTCCAAGCGGATGAACATCATGTGTTGCTGGCATATTTTCCCTCCTGAATTTTTCGGATTTTTGTTTGGGCAATCGCTTGTTACAAGTTTAACTACTTAAATAAAAAAAAGATCCGAATTGAGCAACATTTTTTACTCTGCGTTATGCTCAAAATTTTATCCTCGGAATATCAACTATATGCCTGCGGTAAAATTTTTCGCAGGCCTTGATCTCGAACAAAAATCCTCGTTTCTGGACGGACACTAGATAGGTCGATCCATAATTTGCTCCATGAAATGAAAATCGCCCCAGCATAGCTATGATGACTCGCTCAAAGTGGTTTTTCCATCCTATATTTATCTTTATCTTCTCTATTTTAGCCCTGGGGACATCCCTTTTTTTATATATCTACTGGTATATAGAGGTCAGCGCAGGGCTTAAATCGGTCATACGGAAATTCAATCTCGATTCCGGTCAAGTATTGGCATCACAGACCTGGGTCGTTGTTCTGGTCCTTTCGATACTTGTCGGGATTATTCTCATGGGGATTTTTATTATTTTTATCTACAATCAAAAAATTTTTCAGCTTTATCGAATGCAACATAACTTTATAAACAATTTTACGCATGAGCTGAAAACGCCTGTCACTTCCCTGAAGCTTTATTTGGAAACCTTTCTAAAGCATGAGCTTTCAAAAGGTGATCAATCCACGTACATCGGTTACATGATTCAGGACGTAAACAGGCTTACGGACAATATCAACCGCATTTTAAACCTTGCCAAAATTGAGAGCAAAAGTTACGAAAAAGAATTTACCATCATCGATCTCGTCCCGGCTATTGACCGGATTTATAAAAACAACATCCATCTTTTCCCGGATTGTGAAATTAATATTCTTAATCCTTCGGACCGGTCCTGGCCCTATCGTATCAACCGGTCTTTATTTGAAATGCTCGTGCTAAACCTGCTCAATAATGCGATTAAGTACAATGATTCCAAGCTGCCCAGGGTCGATATTACATTTGAATTACAACATCGCAAATTGCACATTCATTTTAGCGACAACGGTATCGGACTCGAAAAACCCGAAATCAAAAAAATTTTCAGGAAATTTTACCAGGTGGGCCATTCGGATGATATGTCAGCCACGGGTAGCGGTCTTGGGCTGTATCTGATTCAGACCATCGCCCGGATTCATAACGGAAAAGTCATCGCTGCAAGCATGGGAAGCGGAAAGGGCTCGGTTTTTACTTTAATTTTGCCTTTTCGACCCGAGCCGAATTAGACTGAAATAAAGTTAAAAAAGGATGAACGTGAAAGATAAAAATATTGAAAAAAAACGCATTCTGCTCATCGAAGATGAAATGCATATCGCCGAAGGATTAAAATTAAACCTGTCGCTTCAGGGATTTGAGGTAAGGATTGCTCCCAACGGAGTTTCCGGTCTTCAAAACTGGAAGAAGTGGCAACCGGACTTGATCGTACTGGATATCATGCTTCCGGGAATTGACGGATTATCCGTGCTTCGCAATATTCGCCTGGAAGATGATCGGATTCCGATTCTGATCCTATCCGCAAAGGGTGCTCCTGAAGATAAAGTAAAAGGGCTTGCATACGGTGTGGATGATTATCTTGCAAAACCTTTCAACCTTGAGGAGTTTTTGCTGCGGGTCGATCGACTTTTAAAACGTGTATCCTGGAATCATGGTGATCCGAATAGAGCCCGTCTTTTTGCGTTGCCCCGGACTTACACCTTTGGAGGCAACCAGATTGATTTTGATACAGGAATTACCCTTTGCAAACGGGGCACAATCAACCTGACCGAGCAGGAAGTCAAGCTGCTCAAACTTTTTATCGCGAATCGGGGTAAACCCCTGTCGCGAAACAAACTCCTGGAAATCGGCTGGGGCTACACGCGCAAAACAACCACTCGGACCGTGGACAATTTCGTGGTCCGGCTCCGGAAATACTTTGAAGACAATCCCCAAAAACCCCGCTATTTCAAAAGTCTCCGGTCCGTGGGATATGTCTTTGACCATGACTGAACCCCAAAACCCGACCTCTGGCCCCCGGCCAGTTCCCGGCCTCTGTGAAGGGTTGCGGCAAATTGGCAACAAGGACTTTTTTCATTAAAATCGGGGCAGAGCAGAATGAAAACGCGTACTATTCTTCTAAGACATGCTTCACCAGATGTCCCAGCTCCGGAAAGATCAGTATTTTACAGGCCAGTTTGCATGCTTTGAGACTGCCGGGCATACAAAACAGGATCGTATTTCCAACCAATCCCGCGGCGGCACGGGATAAAAGGGCCGCGGAATCAATCTCTTCAAAGCTTAGCTGGGCAAAAAGGGGGCCAAAGGCGGTGAGCTCCTTCTCAAACATCGGAAGAACGGCTTCTATCGTAACATCCTTTGGGCTGATTCCGGTACCCCCTGTCAGCAGCAGAATCTGGGGTTCATGATCGGACCTAACATCAAGGATTGTTTGTTTTATGGTTTCGGCATCATCGGGAATAACCTGGTGAAATACAACGTCATGTCCTTCCTTTTGAGCTCGTTTATGAATCCATAGACCGCTTTTATCCTCGTTTAGGGTTCGGGTGGTGGAAACCGATATGATTCCAACTTTTACCTTTTTCGGAGCGCCTTTTTTATGCTCTTTTGTGCCCATTTTACCTCCCTGTTTCCACCCTTTAACACGTTATCCTCTCAGCCGTGGGCTTTGATCAGCACATTTACCATTTTCAGCCCCTGCCCTCCGGCCGCCTTCTCCCGTTTACCGGCCTCTATATCACGCACTTTTCAAAGATCAAGGACAAATCATTCTGCATGGAATTATAACATCCGACCTGCTGAAAATACCTTGATTTCGTACGTTATTTTTCATATTGTACAAAAATTCAATTTTCCTTGTTTCCTCTTTTCAAGACGGTGTAATGAATAATAAAGGAGGATGTTTCCATGAAATTCCCCTGTACGGGTGTAATATTGGCAGGAGGACGGAACACCCGTCTTTACGGTAGAAACAAGGCATTTATTCGAGTGGGTGGGAAGCGGATTATCGATCGTTTATATCATATATTTAAAGACCTGTTTGAAGAAACCATTCTGGTTACCAACGATCCGATTCAATATCTGGAGTGGGATTATCATATCGTGACGGATCTTTTTCCGATCAGGTGTTCCCTCACCGGCATACATGCTGGCCTTTTTTATACCGCAACCTCGCATGCATTCTTTGCGGCCTGCGACAGCCCTTTTTTAAAGAAGGACGTGGTTGAAACCATCATCAACGGAATCGGGCCTGGTATCGATGTGCTTATCCCTGAAACCTCAAAAGGTCTGGAACCGCTTTGTGCCGTATATTCAAAGCAGTGCCTAAAAGTTGTTGAACAGCAAATTGTCCAACAAAAACTCAAAATCGATCGGTTTTTCAGAAAGGTACATGTTAAAAAAATTCCGGAAGATATTTTACTTGAAAAGGATCCGAATCTAATTTCTTTTTTTAACATTAATACACCGGAGGACATTGAGAGAGCAGAGAAAATGGAAAGGGGGACCCTTGGACGTCACGAGCATGATGAATACAATTAAAAAACACCCCAATTATGACCGGGTCGGAATGATACTATGCCATAATGGTGTGGTCCGGCGTACATCCCGGGACGGTCGCAAGGTGTCCGGACTGAAAATCACGGTCGATCATGAGAAGCTGCAGCAAGTGATTCAAACACAAAAAAAAAGGCCTGGAATCCTGGATATACGAGTCGAAATTGCCGAAGACCGGGATCTGTCGGTGGGTGATGATGTGATGTGTCTGGTTGTTGCCGGCGATATCCGCGATAATGTTATTCCTGTGCTCAGCGACACCCTCAATGCCATCAAGTCCACCGTTACGACGAAAACGGAATTTTTTGTACGGAATTAAGCGGAAGAGGTGGTTTTGAAACTGCTTTTAAAGGACCCGGTTTTAAAACGTTTCAATTTGTTCAAGGTCAAGGAAGGCGAAAATTTTAACCACAGGAATACATTGAGGATTGCGAGGATTAAAATTTGAGCCTGACGCCGAGATTGGGCAAAATGGGACGTTTTGAAATTGGCTCAAAGGAATTTCTTATGCCGTCATTTACCCACATTGATACGGAGGGACGTGTGCGGATGGTCGATGTTACCGACAAGGACCCGACCGACCGCACTGCCGTCGCACAGGGCGTTATTTCCATGAATCCACAAACATTTGAAATGATACGAAATCAAACGGTAAAAAAGGGTAATGTCCTGGAAACCGCACGGATTGCAGGGATCATGGCGGCAAAAAAGACGGCTGATATCATTCCCATGTGCCATCCCCTCTTGATAACACATATTCAGATAGACTTTTTCCCGGATATGGCGACGAATTCGATTCGGATCGAAGGTTCTGTTCGCATCGGCGGTCAAACCGGTGTGGAAATGGAAGCTTTGACCGCTGTATCTGTTGCTGCGCTTACGATTTATGATATGTGCAAATCCTATGATCGGGCAATGACCATCTTTGATATTTTTGTACTTGAGAAATCCGGCGGAAAAAGCGGAACGTTCAAACGCAGGCAGACAACCTAGATGGGGATGAATCAGTTCCCTGGGACCATCATGAAATATCGATTTTTCTACCCATATATACTAATTTTTCTTTGTGTATCCGTAGGTTCACTACTTGTGGCAGGATGCACCATTTCCCCAAAAGCGCCGCCAATTACCCCCCAAACGGCACTCCGCAAGGTTTCTTTCTTTAGAATTCCCGCATTCATGGATGACATGGCCTATGACGGTTTGGAACATTGTATTTCAAAGAGCATTTCCTATTTGATGAGGGTTCCATCTGATCGGATATTTCAGTTTGGAGAAGACAGCTTTAACGCCGATCATATGATCAAATCGCTGGAACATTTTCTAAACTTTATACAGACAAACCCTTCCAAACGGAAACTGAAAAAATTTATCAGATCAAACTACCAAATCTATGAATCGGTTGGACTTAATAAGACCGGCAAGGTTCTTTTTACAGGGTATTATGAACCCCTTTTACACGGCCGCCTCAATCGAAGCGATGAATACCGGTTCCCTGTCTATGGGCGCCCCAATGATCTGCTGACCATTGATCTGTCTCTATTTTCTTCCCGGTGGCAAGGTGAAAAGATAATCGCCAGATATTCAGATCAGACCGTTACGCCCTATCATGATCGAAGGGAAATCGAAAACGAAAATGTACTTGCGGGCAAGGCACGGGCGATCGCCTGGGTAAATGATCCGATTGATCTGTTTTTCCTTCAAATCCAGGGTTCCGGCAAAATTTATCTGGATAATGGCCATGCGATTCATGTCCATTATCACACATCCAATGGTCGGGCCTATCGAAGCATCGGCAAGCTCTTGATTGACGAGGGCAAAATTCCCAGATCAGAAATGTCGATGCAGGCAATTCGTATGTATTTACACGCGCATCCGGAGGAGGTCCAGACCATCTTGAATTACAATCCCAGTTATATATTTTTTAAAACCGAGGATGATGGCCCCATTGGTTATATTGGGGAAAAACTGACCCCAGGCAGATCCATCGCTGTGGACTGGCGAATATTTCCTCTGGCCGCCCTCGCGTTTATTGAAACAAAAAAACCGTTAATAACCGCTGATGGACGGATTCATCAATGGAATGATTTTTCCCGGTTCGTTGTGAGCCAGGATACCGGGGGAGCGATCAGGGGGTCGGGACGTGCTGATCTGTTTTGGGGTAACGGAACCTACGCTGAAATCGCGGCAGGTCATTTACAGCATCATGGAAACCTGTACTTCCTTATTTTAAAAAAAGAAATCAAATAAAGGAGTATCATATGTTCGGCATCGGTATGCCCGAATTGATATTGATCATGGTGGTCGCCCTCATTGTCATTGGGCCCAAAAAGCTTCCGGACCTGGCCAAATCCCTGGGCCGTGCGCTTGGTGAGTTTAAAAAAGCGACGCGGGAATTCAAAGAAACAATTGAATTTGATCATGGGTTGGATGATGTTAAAAAAACCTTCAATGAAATGAACAAAGACATTACGGAGACAATCGATGTAAATAGCAAGGAAAAAAAATCAGATCAAAGCGAGCCGGGTGTTGCGGATACGGCCAAAAGCGAAACGACAGCGGAGAAAGAAAAATCAGAAGGGCGCACCGATGATTCGTGAAGAGGACAAACTTCCCTTTACCAGCCACCTGGAAGAGCTCAGGAAACGACTTATTACCTGTTTTATTGCGGCTGGGATTGGATTCGTAATTTCATATGGTTTTAAAGAAAGGCTATTTGAAATTTTGATCCGGCCCCTCATACGGGTCATGGAACCCGGTGATAAACTCATTTTCACCGGCCTACCAGAGGCCTTTTTTACCTATTTAAAAGTTTCTCTGCTCACCGGCCTCATGCTGGCTGCACCGGTTATCATATATCAATTCTGGATGTTCGTCGTCCCGGGACTGTATGAAAAAGAACGACGTTTTCTGATGCCGATTGTTTTTCTGTCTTCATTTTTCTTTATCGGCGGCGCACTCTTTGGATATTTTATTGTTTTTCCATTTGGCTTTAAATTCTTTCTCGGCTTTGCCACTGAAACGATTCAGCCCCTTCCCTCCATGCGCGAATACTTAAGCTTTTCTTCAAAGTTGCTGCTTGCGTTCGGGCTTTCTTTCGAGCTTCCCCTCGTCCTTACTTTTCTGGCAAAACTTGGTATTATTACCGCAGATTTTTTAAAGAAAAACCGAAAATATGCCCTTCTTTTATTTTTTGTGGGAGCAGCAATTTTAACACCGCCGGATGTTGTGACACAGATCATGCTGGCCTTACCGCTGATGGCCCTGTATGAATTAAGCATTTTAGGTGCCAGATTTTTTGGAAAAAAACCGCCCAAAGAAGACGATGATGATTCCAGACAGTAAAGAATCCTGGCCCAGAGGACCAGGTTTTTTATGTTTAAATAAAACGGGACCTGTTATATAAAAGACAAAATCTTTAACTTTTCGAGCCCAAAATCAGGACAAGTCTCTTGACAGCCAATCTTTGTCATAATATAAAAAGCATGTTTTTTTATGCTTCTTTAACTGATACACGAACATAATTTTAGGGCACATGAAAAATGTCACGGCTTGGGGAATTAACTAATCCCTTGAAATTAAGAGTTTAGTAAGATTTCATTAAATATTTAGATTTTAAAAACAGGAGGTGGACGTATGGCAGACTTTTACATCAATGTCTTTTTGGATGACGAAAAACAAAAGAAAATTGAAGACGCCGGACTGGCTGATCAGGTTCAGGAAATCGATGGCAAAAAGGCGATTCAGGTGGGAATGACCAAGAAAGATCAAAAGAAACTTTATAAAGGTTTTGAAGATTTATGCTTCGATGATTCAGGCACGTGTGTTCTTCCGGAAGAGGGCGAAAATATCCTGATTGGTATCATCGGGGACATGAAGACACTGGATGTCATGAAGGTCGCAATTTCAAAACTGTATAACCCGCTGAAAGGAAGGGATGTGTTCGGCAGAGGCTCTGGAGGGCGCTAAAATCACGGGTTAGGCTTTATTATTGACATTGCTCAGTAGAAGTGATAATAAGATAGGTGTTCTTTTGAAGATTTCTTGTAAACTGGAAAGCAGAAAATGAAAAAGGGGGGGAAGGAGTCTATGAATCATAGGACTTTATTACGATTAGCAGCAATTATCGGCATTGTAACCCTGGTTAGCGCAGTCGGAATTTATGCGGGTACCACGGTGCCGGACGTCATTAAGTTGGATAACAAGGCGTATGCAAAGCATAAAAAAGGCATCGTCCAGTTCACCCACAAGAAGCATGTCGAGGAATACAAGGCCGGCTGCGGAGAGTGCCACCACGATGAAAATGGTAAGCCCCTGGACAATTTAAAAGCCGGTGACAACGTTCAGAGCTGCATCGAGTGCCACCAAAAGCCGTCTGAAAGACCCAAAGGAAAAAGTGCGCCCAAACTCAGCAAGGAAGAACGTTTAGCGTACCATGCGGAGGCGCTCCATTACAACTGCAAGGACTGTCACAAAGCATACAATAAGAAAAACGACACCAAAGCGGCACCCACAACCTGTTCCAAGTGCCATCCCAAAAATAAATAATCCAAATAGCAAATTTAATCGTAAACAGGGCAATTGTCTTTATTTAGAAGATGGTTGCCCTTTTTTAAGCTTTTTGTAGACACCTGCGTTATGCACCATGGCCTCGGCCCAACCGGGCGTACCCAGTGCATGAATATGGGAATAAGTGGCCAAAACATTTTTATAACAAATGCCGTCCCGGGAATTGTGTATCCCCTTTCCCCGTTGCATTCGAAAAACCAGGTCTTTATCTGCCCCTCCCCACTTTAATACTTTTGAATAGTGAAACTCGTGGCCTCTGATTTTTGTTCCAACTTTAAAATAGGGATTTTCACCTTCTACCAAAACGATGGAATATCCATGACCCTGGGGTTTTTTGGAAAAACTGAAGACGATGGGCAAAACCCCTGTCATTGGATACGTTCTATCCTCCAGGACAAGTTCTTCACCCAGATACATCAATCCACCGCATTCCGCGTAAATGGGAAACCCGCCCTCTGCAAGCGACTTTATTTTATCTCTGAATATTCTATTTGCTGCCAGTGCCTTCGCATGTGTCTCTGGAAATCCACCGCCAATATAAAGGGCGTCTAAATCCGGCAGTGAATCATCTTGGAGGGGGCTGACAAATACCGTTTGAGCCCCTAACAGCTCAAGCGCCTCAATGTTTTCAGGATAGTAGAACTGGAAGGCCGAATCCTTGATAATACCGATTCGGGGTCCGGGCTCCTCAATGCGGGTCTTTAACGCCTCCGTCCTCTGCCCTCCGTCCTCCGTCCTCGGTCCTCTGACTTCCATCCTCCGTCCGCTGACTTCGGATCTCAAGGGATCAGCATCCTGAGCGACCCGGCGCAACGCATCGAGGTCAAGATAGCGCTTAGCAATCTGTGCCGCCGTGTCAACCGAATCCTGTGCCCAGGCATGTTCGGGTGTCGGCACAAGCCCCATGTGTCGTTCAGGGAAATATTGACGCTTCAATTTCGGTACGGCCCCCAGAACCGGGATGTCACAGTGGTGTTCAATACTGCTTCGAAGGATATTCTCATGCCTTGATCCGGCCACGTGGTTTAATATAACCCCTTTAATCCGAACATCCGGATCAAATTGATCACACCCCGAAACAACTGCCGCCATAGTCCGGGTGGATTTTGTACAATTGATGCAAAGTACAACCGGTGTGTTTAAAAGCTTTGCAATCTCGGCCGTACTGGTACTCCCCTCCATATCAATCCCATCGTATAGTCCCCGATTGCCTTCGATAACAGCAATATCTCCGGCGTGTGCATGGGATCTAAAGGATTCGAATACTTTTTCCTGGGGAATCAGGAAGGTGTCCAGATTATAACAGGGCCGGCCGGCCGCAAGGGCGAGCCAGCCCGTATCAATATAATCCGGGCCTTTTTTAAAGGGTGCGATTGATATTCCAAGTGCTTTCCAGGCCGCAATGATTCCAATCGACAGGACGGTCTTACCAGCCCCCCCCCGTAAAGCGGAAATAATAATTCTGGGGACATTCATCCCTTTTTGTTGCATGGAAGGTAATTTCAAAAATCAACCATAAAGGCAGGTCGGTCGCAACTGTTCATTAACTCCATGGGGTTGCGTGGATTTTCGAAAAGGTATGATTGCAGTATAATCGCTTCTAGCCCAAAGGAAGGAAGTCTGTATTTTCGAAAAGAAAGCTGACAGCTACGATAGCTGCTTTGCCAGGCATTTATTCGCCTTCCTCACCTTCCTCGGCGGCGGCCTGCTTGCCAACACCTTTTAGCCCGTAAAGCGAAGTGCTGCCGCTGGACCAGTATTCGAGGACTTCTTCAATCACCATTTGGCTGATGAACTTTTTGGCGGCTCTGGGTTTTTCCTCCAAAATTTTGGCCAGATCATTAAAATAAAACTTGGTTTTCCCTTTTTTTTTCTGGAGCCCTTCGATTATTCTTTGTTTTGCTTCTTCGTATTCCATTTTTAACCTCTTTATTTTTTATCTGCAGGGAACGCCCAAGGGGGTTCCCTGCAGGTTGCTAAACGAATCCGTTAGAACTTGAAGTTTGATGTCTGGCGCCATGTAAAGTAGGCCGGATCCCGGAAATCATCAATGAGGTGATGGGTGAACTCAAGCTCGCATTTTTCAAAGAATCGCTCCCATCCGATCCGTTCCGCCCAATCGCCAACACGTTCATATTTGTTGGCGCCTTTGGCATAGGCTTCCACTATTCTCTGGATTGCATCGGTCATGGTCGGCCAGCGTGGCATTTCATTCGGAATAAAGGCCACGACAACCTTGGAAAACTTGGGTGCGCTGATCCGGTTGGAAACCTTCCCGCCGGCCATGAGCACGATCCCGTCACCCACATCGTCGGCCAGGGGCATGGAGGGGCACATGGTGTAACAGTTGCCGCAGAACATACACCTGGGCTCGTTGACCGAAACACTCTTGACTGTGGTTCCGTCGGGGAGTTCAACCTTGGCAGGTTTAATTGCCGCAGTGGGGCAGGCGGCAATCGCCAGCGGAATCTCGCACATCTTGTCCAGGTACTCGTGGTCGAGCATGGGGGGCTTGCGGTGATAGCCCAAAATGGCGATGTCCGAGCAGTGCACCGCACCGCACATATTCAGACAGCACGCCATCGATACCCGCAGTTGGGCCGGAAGCCGCATGTTTTTAAAATCATCAAAGAGCACATCCATGGTTGCTTTTACCGTTCCGGATGCGTCCGTCGCCGGTGTATGGCAGTGAATCCATCCCTGGGTATGAATGATGTTGGTAACGCCTGCACCGGTACCTCCGACCGGAAACTTGTAACAGCCACCGGGCTGTTTCCTGCTCTCCAGATCGTCAACCAACGGTTTCACCTTTTCTTTGCTGTCGACCATGAACTCAATGTTGTTCCGGGTCGTGAATCGCAGGTGTCCGTCACAATGTTTGTCCGCAATTTCACAGATCTCCCGTATATGGGATACGCTCATCAGCCGGACGCCACCGACCCTGACCGTGTAAACTTCGTCTCCGGATTCCGCAACATGAACCAGTACACCGGGTTCCAGTATTTCATGGTATAGCCATTTGCCCTTATTTTTTTTAATTACCGGAGGATAGAATTCTTCAAAATGTCTCGGTCCGATGTCCGTTATCCGGTTTTCCATCGGTTTGTCCGTATTGTATCCTGAGGATATAAATGCCATGGTTGTTCCTCCCTATCTCTGATGGTATTTTCTAAATTCGTTAATATCTCGTTCGAATCCACCTTCAACTTCGTCCGCTCTCCAGAAGATGTATGGATTGGTTCTGGGTTCCTGGACCATACGCGGATCCGGATCAAATCCTGTTACCTCAAGCAGTCTCTGGAAACCCTGGCGTTTCATGAGTTCGCCGAGGCGCTCGCGGTTTTTACCTTCTTCCATCCACCAATCGAATATCGGCTCCATAACCGTCTCTTTGATTTCCTCATAGGGGTCTTCAACTTTGATAAACGGAACAAGGAGGCTGCCCATCTGGGCACCGTCCAGAATCGGAGCTTTGGCACCCACCAGGATGGAACACCCTCGGTCATCTCCAATCCTCAGTGCTCGCGGCATTACATTGAGGCAATGCATGCACCGGACACATTCCTTGGTATTTATATTCAACTTGCCGTCTTCCATCCACATGCACTCGGTTGGGCAAAGATCAATGACCTCTTTGTGGATATCAAACGGGCCCCAGTCTCTCCCGGCATGGGCGCCGCCATTGGACGGAAACTCACCGCCGATATAGGCCGCCACCGCTTCCTGGTCGATTTTGATGTCATCCCGCCAGGTGCCGACAAATGACATATCCGACCTTGCAATGGATGCGACACAGCAATTCGGGCATCCGTCAAATTTGAACTTGAACTTGTAAGGAAACGCCGGACGATGAAGCTCGTCCTGATATTCAACGGTGAGGTCATGGCAGATCGCCTGGGTGTCAAAACAGGCCCATTCACAACGGGCCTGGCCAACACAATCAGAAGGTGTTCGCAGG
>JAFDFH010000271.1 GCA_019309945.1 Deltaproteobacteria bacterium | reverse complement strand
CACTGGGTGTAAGGGTCTTTGCCTCTGTGGAGGCAATCCGGTTGCGTTTAAGTAAATGACTTGACCGGGGATATTGAATGATTATTTTCGATAAGTTAGAGTTTTTACAAATTCATTAAAAAAATATAGGGGAGCTAATTATAATGGTGCAAATCCAAAAAAGTGTCGAGGCGGCCGGGCAAAAGAATCCCCAGGCCGAACAAGACGCCGCGGTAAAAGTCTCTTTACAAAAAATAAAACACAAATTTATGATTATGAGCGGTAAAGGGGGCGTTGGTAAAACCAGCATGTCTGTCAACCTTGCCCTGGGGCTTGCCAAAAAGGGGTTTAAGGTGGGGATCATGGATGTTGACATGCATGGTCCCGATATACCGAGAATGCTCGGTTTAGAGGGGATGTTAGATTTGAGTGAGAATCAAAAGCTCAGACCGATGAGGTACTCGGAAAACCTGTCGGCGGTTTCAATTGAAGCGCTAACCCAGAATAAGGATGATGCAATCATATGGCGCGGCCCCATCAAATATTCTGCAATCCGACAGTTTATCGCGGATGTGGAATGGGGCGAAATTGATTATTTGATTATCGATTCACCACCCGGGACCGGCGATGAGCCGTTGACCATCGCCCAGATTATTTCTGATGCCAAGGCCATCATCGTTACGACACCTCAGGAAGTTGCACTTGCCGATGTAAGGAAATCGATCAATTTCTGCAAGACCGTGAAAATGGAAATCTTTGGACTTATCGAAAACATGAGCGGTTTTGCCTGTCCCCACTGTGGTGAAATGGTCGATCTGTTTGGTTCCGGTGGTGGGGAGAAAACGGCCGTGGCAATGGGGGTGAATTTTCTTGGAAGGATTCCCTTTGATCAGAATGTTGTGGCATGCGGTGACGCCGGTATTTCCTACCAGGAAAAGTATGCGGATTCGCCGGTAACAAAGGTGTTTGAAGATATCACCGAAAGAATGTCCAGACTCAACTAAATAGAAACGAAATGGAGGAGTGTTTACATGAGATTTGCAATACCTTTAGCGGATGGAAAGTTAACCGCACATTTTGGTCATTGCCGGGAATTTGCGATGATCGATGTTGAAGAAAAACAAATTAAAAAGAAAGAGATTCTTGTTCCGCCGCCCCATGAACCCGGCGTCCTTCCAAAATGGCTGCATGAATTGGGGACGAATGTAATTATAGCCGGTGGCATGGGAAATCGGGCGCTGACACTTTTTGAGGAGGAAGGTATACATGTGGTTACCGGTGCGCCTTCCCTTGTTCCGGAAGAACTGGTTCAAAGTTATTTAGACAATAGCCTCGTAGCCGGTAGTAACCTTTGTGACCACTGATAGGGCTAAGTCATTTAAAACGTGAACCTTTTGAAACCGGCTCATTTGATGTTCGGATTTAGAATTACGAGCTTCCGGTTTATCCGGGTCAGGCCCTTAGTTGTAAATTTTGTTCTTTTTGTGGCGAAACTTTTTCCATTCTGCCACAAAGGCACCAAGACACGAAGAAAGAATAATAGTAACTACTCACGTAGTCAGGCTGAAGCTGTTTAGACTGAAGGCTGAAGGGGCCAGAAAAGCACGATTGCCGTACTTTGGTGGAAATATCTGATTCTTGATCAAACATGGCTTTAAAATGCGTTTTTTCCTAACAGTCTTCAGCCTTCAACCTATCCACCTGAGTAGCTACGAATAATAAATATATCCTTTGTGTCTTAGTGCCTTTGTGGCAAATATTTTTGGTTCCGGTTTATCCGGGTCAGGGTTTAATCCAATTCCCTTCATTTAAGTAGGGGAAGCTTATTTCTTTTAGCTTGCTCTTTTGTTCGATAAAGCGTCCCTTCATGCCAAGAAGCCATTCTTTGTGCTTTTTGGCGTTCTCCTTGCTTAAAAAGAAATCGTGATCGCTTTTATGTATCGTAAATTCGGGGAGATCGGTTTCCATTCGAATGGTACCTGAATTACTGCATAGCATGCAGCGGATTCTGTTGTCCCCGAGAAAGCGAAACGTTTGGCCCCCGCAGAGAGGGCAGGAGGGCCCATCTTTTTCAGATGGCGGCTTGAACAATTCAGAGGCCAGGGCCGCGGCCATCTGTTTATTCTTTGCGTTTAAAAAAATTTCACCGGGCAAGGCGCCGTATATCATAACACTCTTTTTATTTTCAGTCAGGATCAACGCTAAAAAGCTTTCTATGCCTAGCAACGTATAGCCTTCCTTCCCATCGATACCTGCGACCCCTATCCCCACCGCAGGTTTGCCCCAAAGTGCTTCGCCATGGGCGTAAAAGGCAAGGCCTCTGTCCATGAGCCGCTTTAAAGATGAATTCGCGCCGAGGAAATAGGTTGGCGTGGCAACGATCAATGCGTCGGCTTCAATAATTGAATTCAACACCGTGGGAAGCTCGTCGTCCAGAATGCAGCGCTCCTCTTTGAACAGACACTGATAGCACCCTCGGCATGGAAGGATATTGAAATCTGAAAGGCGAATAAGATTCAATTGGTGAGGCATGGAGATGTGTCTGCTGATTTCTTTGATCATGATTTCGCTATTTCCCAGTTTCCGGGGCGATCCAATAATACCCAGTATTTTTTTCATCACCGTCACCTCCTTATTTTCCAACGCATTTTCCCGTTTATGTCACTAGCCGTCTATATAGGCCGAAATCTTAAAATTTATGTCAAGTTTCTACGCTTCTTCCGAGACTGTGCTCGGAAGAAGTGGCCCCCTGGGGCAACTGTAACGGTAAAAACCCGAGCTACAAATGCCTAAAATGCCTAAAATGCGCTAAAGTGCCTAAAATTAAGGATGTTAATCATTATATAAAAAGAAGATAAAATTCCAATTTTGAGTTGGGGAGCATCCAGAACCAGCATCGCTTCGCCTAAGCAACTGAGTGAAATATTCCTCCACTTGTCGGTTTGAGGCGGAGCTTCGCTATAATGCTGCTAAATAATGCTACTAACTCGAGGCACCCTAGCGAGATCACCTTGCCGCATCCCCGTGTATTCACACTTTTTAAATTCATCATAAAACAGTGTCTTGATCTCTTGCAATATCTATTTTATGATGAATTTGTAAAAAGTCGAATTCACCACACCAACACTCAACACCAACAACAGACCAGCGGCCAGATCCCCGGAGAAACCGGGTGGGCGGCCGGGGTTGTCTTTGGGGGATGCCGAAGCCGGCAACTGGATATGATGGAAGCAAAGCCTGATCTCCGCGTAAATATCGGAAGAATAGAACTGCAAAACCCCGTAATAACGGCCTCGGGCACATTTGGATATGGCCGCGAGTACGAGCAACTGGTTGATTTAAACTGTCTTGGCGCTATTATCGTAAAGGGGTTGTCGCTTGCCCCGGCGGCGGGTAATCCCCCGCCCAGGATCGTTGAAACACCCTGCGGTATGCTCAATGCTATCGGCCTTGAAAATGTCGGCATCGAAGCTTTTGTAAAAGAAAAACTTCCATTTTTACGAGGACTGTCAACACCTACGCTTGTTAATATTTATGGCAAAAGCACGACCGATTACGCAGAGTTGGCGGAACGTATTGACGACATTGAAGATATATCGGGAATAGAGGTCAATATCTCTTGTCCCAATATTAAGGAAGGCGGTATCGCCTTTGGTACAAACCCTGAATCGGCATCGCGCGTCGTTGCGGCGGTCCGTGCGCGAACGAAAAAACCCCTGATGGTCAAGCTTTCACCTAATGTCACGGATATTACGGATATTGCCAAAAGCGTGGCCGAGGCCGGGGCGGATTCCATATCCCTGATTAACACCCTGACCGGTATGGCCATAGACATTGAAACCCGCCGTCCGAAGCTTGCCAACATTACCGGCGGCCTTTCAGGTCCGGCCATTAAACCCATCGCCCTGCGCATGGTCTGGCAGGTGGTTCAAACGGTTAAAATTCCGGTCATAGGGATCGGCGGTATTTTGAGCGCCCAGGACGCGTTGGAATTCTTGATTGCCGGCGCTGTGGCCGTGCAGGTTGGTACGGCCAACTTTAT
Organism: Deltaproteobacteria bacterium; assembly: GCA_019309945.1. Taxonomy (GTDB): domain Bacteria; phylum Desulfobacterota; class Desulfobacteria; order Desulfobacterales; family JAFDFH01; genus JAFDFH01. The sequence goes on along the minus strand of JAFDFH010000271.1, from coordinate 487 downwards.
CAACCCTCGGGCCACCATCGATATCATTGAAGGCCTAAAAGGGTTTTTGATTGAAAGAGGTGTTTCGAACGTGACCGATATTATCGGAACCCTGAAAGTATAACTTTGAGACCTTTGCAAAACGGCACTTTTTGCCCGATTTCAGCGTCAGGCTCAAATTTCAATCCTCGAAAATTTCAATCCTCGAAATATTAAATATATTCCTGTGGGTGAACCTGATTTAAAATTTGGTCGCCTTCCTTGAACTCGAACAAAAATCACCATTTTTCAAAGATCTCACTTTATAAGAAAGGAAGGCATAATGATTAAAAGATTGTTTATTACTACAATTGCTGTTTTCATCATGACGTCCCTGTCCGCCGCAATGGAAATCGGCGGTGTCCATCTGCCTGACACACTGATGGCCGGAAAGAGCCCATTACTTCTAAACGGGGCCGGTTTACGCAAGAAAGTGTTTATCAAGGTTTATGCCGGCGGACTTTATCTT